>JAIKXK010000035.1 GCA_024684155.1 Lachnospiraceae bacterium
TATATTGAAGTAGTTGACGAAGAAAATTCTGGCACCGACGAAGAGGGAAATGTTATCACAAAGACGAAGGAAGTAGATGTTACTACCGGATTGGAAGGATCTTATTACACAGAGATTTCTTCTCCTGATATTAAGGAGGGAATGCAGGTAGTAGTACCTACGGATGATGCAAATCAGTCTGTGGATGAACTCTTAAATATGGTTGGCAATGCCGGAGGCGTATAAATGGCAGAGATTATACGTTTAGAAAATATAGTAAAAAGATTTTATGTAGGTCAGCCAAACGAATTAGAAATTCTTCATGGAATATCTCTTACTGTAGAGGATGGGGAGTTTGTGTCCATTGTTGGACCTTCTGGTTCAGGTAAATCTACCCTAATGAATTTAATAGGAGCCCTGGATCGTCCTACCTCAGGAAGCTATTATTTAGATGGAATTGACGTGGAAAAGGCGGCAGAAAATGATCTTTCTGAAATTCGAAATCGAAAGATTGGCTTTGTATTCCAGACTTATAATTTAATAGCAAAAACCAATGCCATAAAAAATGTAGAGCTACCTATGCTTTATGCTGGTTATTCTGCTTCAGAGCGAAAAAAAAGAGCTATGGAATTGCTGGATTTAGTAGAAATGACAGACCGTGCAAAGCATTTGCCGGAAGAACTGTCTGGAGGACAAAAACAGCGTGTGGCCATTGCTCGTGCCATGGCCAATGATCCTGCTATTATTTTGGCAGATGAACCGACGGGAGCCCTTGATACAAAGACGGGGCGTTTGGTAATGGATTTATTCCATAAGCTGAATAAAGAAAAACATAAAACCATTGTTTTAATTACACACTCTCCGGAGTTGGCAGCCGAAACAGATCGGATTATTAATATTCGGGATGGTCGGATTACAGAAGAAGGAGGTGCAATTTAATGTTATTTTGGGAAAATGTTGTACTTGCACTTAATTCTTTAAAGTCAAATAAAATGAGAGCACTTCTTACCATGCTTGGAATTATTATTGGTATAGGTTCTGTTATTGCTATTTTTACTGTGGGTAATTCTGTAACACTTTCCGTATCAACAAACTTACAGGATGTAGGTGCAAATGATGTATATGTTTCTGTAGTGGAACGAACAGAAGAAGAAGCGGACAAAGATGTACCTTTAGATGGTTTGAAATTTGGCAGTTTTGATACTTCGGAAGAGATGGAAGATGACGACTATATTACTGTAGATATGCTTCATGATTTATGTGAAGAATATGAAGACGATATTTATGCAGTAAGTTGTTCGCAAAATCTTTCTTCTACGGAAATATCTGTTGAGGGTGAAGATGCAACCGCAACCATTATTGGTACCAATGTAGGTTACTTTATTCCTAATAAGGTGGAAATGACTGCAGGTGCTATGTTTACGGCAACAGATTTTGAAGAAGGTCGTATGGTATGCATGGTAGAAGAAGGCCTTGTAGATTCTCTTTTTGATGGTGATTATGAAGGCGCTATTGGACAGGAATTAAACTTTTTGGTGGAAGATCAGGCAGTTACTCTTACCATTTCAGGTGTTTATCACAATGAAAGTCAGTATGCTGCCATGTTTAACTTTAATACAGGAACAAATCTTTATATTCCTATAAATGCAGCAAAAAGAATTCAAAGAAGTGACTTGAAATTTTCTACCATAGAAGTGGTAGCAAATGTAGGAGTGGATTCTTCAAAATTAGCAAGTAAAATTACGAAGTTTTTTGATCGTTATTATGCGGCAAATGATAGTTTTGAAATTTCAGCCTATACCTTTACTTCTCTGGTGAATATGTTAGATTCTATTTTAAGTACAGTAACATCAGCAATTTCTTTGATTGCAGCCATTGCCTTAGTGGTAGGTGGAATTGGTGTTATGAATATTATGCTTGTATCTGTTACAGAACGTACAAGAGAAATTGGTACAAGAAAAGCCCTTGGAGCAAAGAATTCTTCTATTCGAGCCCAGTTTTTAGTAGAGGCCATTATCATCTGCCTTATTGGTGGAGTAATAGGATTAGTGCTTGGAATTAGTGGGGGTATGGCTCTTACAAATTATATGGGTTACCCGGCAGCTCCATCTATTGGAGGAATTTTACTATCTATTGGATTTTCTGTTTCCATTGGTCTTATCTTTGGATACGTGCCAGCCAATAAAGCAGCGAAGATGAATCCAATTGACGCACTTCGTTATGAATAGAATTTCGTTATTTTTTTAACTTTACGAATGAGTAAAAATATGAGAAAATAACAATCGGCATAAAACGTCGCTCTGTGAGTAGGGGTACTAAGCAGAGAAGAGGCGTTAAAATAAGTATGTATAGTGTGAAAGGAGATTAGCAATGATTTACACAAAAGAAATTGAAAACATGTGTCCTGTTGCCAAGGGCGCTTGTCATGAGCCTGCTCCTATTCCTGAAGAAGGAAAATGGGTTCATGCAAAGAAGATTGAAGACATTTCTGGTTTTACACATGGTGTAGGCTGGTGTGCACCTCAGCAGGGAGCTTGTAAGCTTTCTTTAAATGTTAAGGAAGGTGTTATTCAGGAAGCTTTAGTTGAGACAATCGGATGCTCAGGAATGACTCATTCCGCAGCTATGGCAGCAGAAATTCTTCAGGGAAAGACCATCCTTGAAGCATTAAACACTGACCTTGTTTGTGATGCTATCAATACCGCTATGAGAGAATTATTCTTACAGATCGTTTACGGACGTACTCAGTCTGCATTCTCTGATGACGGACTTGCTATTGGTGCAGGACTTGAAGATTTAGGTAAGGGACTTCGTTCTCAGGTTGGTACAATGTATGCAACCAAAGAAAAAGGTGTTCGTTACTTGGAAATGGCAGAAGGTTATGTAACCGGAATTGCTTTAGATGAAAATGACGAAGTTATTGGATATCAGTTCGTTTCCCTTGGAAAGATGACTGACTTCATTAAGAATGGTGATGACCCTAACACAGCTTGGGAAAAAGCTAAGGGACAGTACGGCCGTGTTGATGATGCTGCAAAGATTATCGATCCAAGAAAAGAGTAATTTAGGGAAAGGAGAATATCATAATGGCTTTATTTGAATCATATGAAAGAAGAATTGACCAGATCAATGCTGCATTAAATCAGTATGGCATCAGCTCTATTGAAGAAGCAGAAAAGATTACAAAAGATGCTGGTCTTGATGTTTATAATCAGGTTAAGGGCATTCAGCCAATCTGTTTTGAAAACGCTGCATGGGCATACACTGTAGGTGCTGCTATTGCAATTAAGAAGGGATGCCGTAAGGCTTCTGATGCTGCAGCAGCAATCGGTGAAGGTTTACAGTCTTTCTGTATCCCAGGTTCTGTTGCTGATCACCGTAAGGTAGGTCTTGGACATGGTAACCTTGGAAAGATGTTATTAGAAGAAGAAACAGAATGCTTCTGCTTCTTAGCTGGACATGAATCTTTCGCAGCAGCTGAAGGTGCAATCGGTATTGCAGAAAAAGCTAATAAGGTTCGTAAGAAACCTCTTCGTGTTATCTTAAACGGACTTGGAAAAGATGCTGCTCAGATTATCTCACGTATCAACGGATTTACTTTTGTTGAAACAAAGTATGATTATAAGAGCGCTACATTAAATATTGTATCTGAAACTCCTTACTCTAATGGACTTCGTGCATCTGTAAAATGTTATGGTGCTGATGATGTTCAGGAAGGTGTTGCAATCATGCATCATGAAAAGGTTGGCGTTTCTATTACAGGTAACTCTACTAACCCTACACGTTTCCAGCATCCAGTTGCAGGTACATATAAGAAAGAATGTATCGAGCAGGGTAAGAAGTACTTCTCAGTAGCATCAGGTGGTGGTACAGGACGTACACTTCATCCAGATAACATGGCAGCAGGTCCTGCTTCTTATGGTATGACAGATACATTAGGACGTATGCATTCTGATGCCCAGTTTGCAGGTTCTTCATCTGTACCAGCTCACGTAGAAATGATGGGACTTATCGGTGCAGGAAATAACCCTATGGTTGGTATGACTGTAGCAGTTGCAGTTTCTATTGAAGAAGCAGCTAACGCTGGTAAATTCTAAGAATCGAATTTCACATTATAAAATAAAGGTGAATCATCTATTTAGATGGTTCACCTTTTTTATTTTTTTTATTCATCTAAAGATTTACAACAGAGATCAAATACCAAATCCGATATGGTTTGTTCGGATAAGTCAAAATCTTTTTCAATCCAATCCCTGATAATGGCTAAAGACCCATGCATTACAAAGCTAATATTGTAGTCTACTATTTTTGAATCTAAATTTAAGGTGGGGATTAATTCCAAGGCATTGATTTTTAACTGTTCCATAAATTTTTCTTGAAAATGATAATTCTCCTGTCGGCAAAGTAGTATACGAAAGATATGGTCTTCTTTATGTACATATTCAATAAAATCACGAATAGATAGTAGTGGATCCATGTCTGGACTAATCTTTTTTAACTGTTCAATTACGGTAGTAATCACTTCATTTTCAACTTCATATAACAAATCATATTGATCCTTATAGTGGAGATAGAAGGTGGATCTGGATAATTCTGCCTGTTCACAAATATCTTTTATTGTTATTTTGGAAATAGGGTTATTATTCATTAATTCAATTAGAGATGATTTTAACATTTTTTTTGTAACTAATGTTCTACGATTATTTTTGGTGGCCATTTTACCCTCCTATGTCCTTAATAATACAAATTAATAGAGAAATGTCCATAAATAGACGTTTTCGAATGTATTGCATATTGTAAAAACTACACAGTGTTTATATTATGTTCATATAAACAAAACGTCAAGTTGGAAATCATACTTTTGTTAAAATGCGCAGGTTGAAAAGTGTGATAGTTTAAACTGATCAGGGAGGCTTGAACTATGAGTGAAAAAGAAAAAGTGAAACAAAAAAAGATTCGTGCAAGCAAGGATGCGAAGCCCAAATTTTATAATCGCATTACGAATCAGGTGGTAGCGCTAAATATTGTAATCTTGATTACCTTCAGTCTTACCATTGTATT
>JAIKXK010000096.1 GCA_024684155.1 Lachnospiraceae bacterium
AATATTCTTCTGGTTGACCACTCAAAATTCGGGCAACATACCATGAAAAAGTTCGGAGATATCAAAGACTTTAATACTATTATCACAGACTCTGATATCTCCGATGAGGATCAATATAATATTTTAAAAGAAAAGGTAAATCTAAACATAACACATTTTTGAGGCCCCATTGTGATGGTGTTATATTCATGAAAATTGATGGTTTCTACTACGTAAAACCAGGTTTCCATATAACCTCCCATTATCTTGAATATTTTATGAGTTCATCTATGAAATCTTTGCCTAAATATCTGCAGCATTCTTCTACTGTCATTAGTCTAGAACCTTTGGCCCTGTTGCAGGCCTTGCAAAGTGGAATAAGGTTTCTAAAATCATCAGTTCCACCATGATATTTAGGAATGAAATGATCTATCGTCTGCTTATCAGTAGAAACTGCTTTACCGCACTTAGCGCAAACTCCATTTGATTTTTTCCAAACTTCAGCTTTAAGATTCCTTTTCTTCTTTCTTCGTCCCATAGGCTTCAAGTTCCTTTTCAATCCAAGTCATGATGACATCTACTAAGTATTATTGTTGAATCTGGCTTAGTTCTTTACCAGGCTGCATTTTATGCCATTTCCTAATGCACTCTCTACAACAGATAGCTGTTGCATGCTGAGCAAACCACTCTTCTCTATTCATAAAAAGTTTCTTCCACAAACATGCCTGTTAATCTTGGCACATCAAATCTATTTGTAAACAAATCGCATTTACAAAGGAATGAATAAAAAATATGATATCCTTGTCCGCACATGGATTCATAATTTCCCTGTCCTTTTGCAAGAATTACCTCAGCTGAATCAAATGCTGATTTTGCTTCATCTGTAAGCATATTATAAACTGTTCCGGCAACTGTATTTCCATTTGAAATAACTGCTGCTATTTTATCGATTCCCGCGTATACTGCATCCTCCATAGTGGCATCATTTAAAACTTCTCCACCTCGAACCATGATTTTAATTTCCAAATTTGGGAATCTATTTTTCAGTTGCTCTATAAACAATTTATCTAATACTATTTCTCCACAATTATCTGTAATCAAAAGAAAATTTTTAGCGCTCGCACATTGCTTCAAAAAAGAATCCATTGTCTTCTTATCTTTTTCTGATAACTCTACATTTTCAAACAATGATAAAAATGTATTTGTATCCACATTATTCATTGCGCCAAAATCTATATAATTTCCAATTCTCGCATATAAAAATGCTTTCTCAAGTGGAGAATCTGATTTCTCAATTTTTTTTCTAATAGCATTCTCCATTTCTAAAACTAAATCATTGTATTTTTTCTTTATTTTCTGGTAAGGTTTTCCCTTTCCAAATCTTTTCTCGTACTCAACATTAAACAGATACACCAGATATGGAGAAGTATCCTCATCAGTTCTATTATCAATTATTTTTTTTACAGCTTGCAAATACTCTACATCATTTGTCATATTTTGCTGCTTATCATAAAGACATTTAGCACAACTCTCAATTACTCTCATATAAAACTCCTTTTAATTCTTCCCATTTAAAAAGAATTTGGTTGTCAAGCCTGGATGTAACTATCAATATTCCATTCTAAATACAAAGGAATATTAAATGTTGCGGTTGCCTCGCAAAAATTCTCAGCAATATTTTTCCTAGACAACTTTAACCCTTTCTTTGGTTGATATTTTTTACAAAACTGCTTATAGCTCTTTGCTTGTGTATTATCTGCAGCTTTTACCTCTACTGGTACAATCTCTCCTTCTTCTTCGTAAATGAAATCTACTTCCGCCGTATTTCCAGAACGCCAGAAAAATGGAGCTTTCCCTATTGATTTTAATTCATTCAAAACATAGTTTTCTGCAAACGCTCCCTTATATCTAATATATAAGTCAGACTCTTCCAATATCGTATTTACGGATACTTTCGATTTTGCTCGTAGTAATCCAACATCAGACATATATACTTTGAAATATGTTTTATCAGCAGCTCCTTCCAAAGGAATTTCTGGTTTTTCTACAAGCTCGGTCTTAATAAGTAATCCTGCGTCCACTAGCCACTGTAAAGCATCCTCCAATTCTGCAGAACGTTTTCCCTCTTTCACATGCGAAAAGATAAATTTATTATTTTCTTTTGCAAGTTGTACTGGAACCGAATCCCAAATCCATCTTATTTTAGGAACATCTGTAAGTGGTGCATGCTTTGAAAAATCATCAGCATAATCATCTAATATTTCCTTCTGAACCTCTTCAACCTCTTCGTAATCATGGGTTTCAATCCAAGTCTTTACAACTTCTGGCATGCCCCCAACGATATAATAGGCTTTTAGCAATTCCTCCATTGGAGCCGT
>JAIKXK010000125.1 GCA_024684155.1 Lachnospiraceae bacterium
AGTACCAGAAACAAAAAACAGTTTTTACATTTCACGTAGAGCACTTATAAAAAATTATTTTATTATAGCTTAAAATAATAATAAGCGTATTTATATTCGCATAGGTGACTTTTGACGAACGTCGGTGCTTAATGAACATAGTGAATTTAGCATCCGCTACGTTCGGCACTTAAGCGCGAGCGTGTCACCGGTGAATATAAATACGCTTATCAATAATTACTAGGTCTTAATAGCTAAAAGAATTTTTTCTTTCCCTTCTTCTTCGAAGCACTCACATCCCCAGATTTTGTCTCCAGTGAATTTCCTGTCTCCGCATCAAAGGTTCGAAGAGCTTCTTTTGCCTTTTCATTCAACTTTGTAGGAACCTGTACTGTCAAAGTGACATAATGATCTCCACGCATATTAGGATTTCTCAATGAAGGAATTCCTTTCCCGCGAAGACGAATTCTTGTGTCAGTCTGAGTTCCTGCTTTTACTTCATAGGAAACCTTGCCATCTAAAGTATCAATAATTACTTCACCACCAAGGGCTGCCTGTGCAAAAGAAATAGGAGCATTGGAATAAATATCATAATCTCTTCTAACAAAGATTGGATGTTCCTTTACTCGAACTTCTACCATTAAGTCTCCTCTAGGGCCACCATTGATTCCAGGTTCACCCTTATCACGAATACGAACCCTTTGGCCATGATCAATACCAGCTGGAATACTAACAGAAATTCTTTTCTTCTTTGCAATATATCCACTTCCGTGACAATCTACACACTTTTCTTTGATAATCTGTCCACTTCCCTGACATTCAGGACAAGTTGTGACATTTTGAACAGTACCAAAGAAAGACTGTGCTGTGGTAACAATTTTTCCTTTACCACCACATCTTGTACAGGTTGTTTTTTGTGTGCCAGGCTTTGCACCACTACCTTTACAGGTAGGGCACTCATCCTTTAATACAAGTTCTATTTCTTTTTCGCAACCAAAAGCTGCTTCCTCAAAGGTAATGGTAACAGAGGTGTGAATACTCTGGCCTTTCATAGGACCATTAGACGCACGTCTTGAACCACCACCAAAGAAATCCCCAAAAATATCTCCGAAAATATCCGAGAAATCCATACCAGAGAAATCAAATCCTCCAGCGCCACCAGCTCCACCTTCAAAGGCTGAATGGCCAAACTGATCGTACTGACGACGCTTATCAGCATCAGAAAGTACTGCATAAGCCTCAGAAGCCTCTTTAAACTTTGCTTCTGCTTCTTTATCCCCCGGATGCATATCCGGATGGTATTTCTTTGCCAGCTTGCGATATGCACTTTTTATAGTAGATTCATCGGCGCCACGATCGACGCCAAGAACCTCATAATAATCACGTTTCTGTTCTGCCATTTTATCTTATCCTTAAACTTCTTTGAAGTCTGCATCGACTACATCATCATTTGCTCCAGAAGCTCCTGCGCCTGCTCCAGCATCAGCACCTGCTCCAGGATTTGGACCTGCAGCACCAGAAGCTGCCTGTGCATTTTCATACATCTTAGCAAATACCTTCTGAGCAGATTCCTGTAATTTTTCCTGAGCTGCTTTTAATTCAGCTACATCAGATTCAGACATTTCTTCAGCCTGTGGATGTTTATCTAAAATATCCTTTACTGCCTGCATATCAGCTTCAACTGCTGACTTATCAGCTGCATCAAGATTTGCACCTACTTCTTCTAAAGCTTTCTGTGTCTGGAATACAAAGCTGTCAGCATCATTTCTTGCATCAATAGCTTCTTTACGTTTCTTATCCTGAGCTTCAAATTCAGCAGCTTCCTTTACAGCCTTATCGATTTCATCATCAGACATGTTAGATCCTGCTGTAATTGTAATATGCTGTTCTTTTCCAGTACCAAGATCCTTTGCAGATACATTTACAATACCATTTGCATCAATATCAAAAGTAACTTCGATCTGAGGAACACCACGACGTGCTGGTGGAATACCATCAAGTCTGAACTGTCCAAGAGACTTATTATCTCTAGCGAACTGACGCTCACCCTGAACTACGTTAATATCTACTGCAGTCTGGTTATCTTCTGCTGTAGAGAATACCTGAGACTTCTTGGTAGGAATCGTTGTATTTCTTTCAATTAATCTTGTAGCTACACCACCCATAGTCTCGATAGAAAGTGAAAGTGGTGTTACATCAAGAAGTAAGATTTCGCCTGCACCAGCATCACCAGCTAACTTACCACCCTGGATAGAAGCACCGATAGCTACACACTCATCAGGATTTAATGTCTTAGAAGCATCATGTCCTGTTAAAGCCTTTACCTTATCCTGTACTGCAGGAATACGTGTAGAACCACCAACTAATAATACCTTAGATAAGTCAGATGAATTTAATCCAGCATCCTTTAATGCGTTTTGTACAGGGATTGCTGTTCTTTCTACTAAGTCATGTGTTAACTCATCAAATTTTGCACGAGTCAAGTCCATATCAAAATGCTTAGGGCCTTCTGCTGTAGCAGTAATGAAAGGAAGGTTAATGTTTGTAGTTGTTGCTGCAGATAATTCCTTCTTAGCCTTTTCAGCTGCTTCTTTTAATCTCTGAAGAGCCATCTTATCAGTAGAAAGGTCTACGCCTTCTTTTGCCTTGAATTCAGATAACATCCAATCTGTAATCTTCTGATCGAAGTCATCACCACCAAGACGGTTATCACCTGAAGTAGACAATACTTCAATAACACCATCACCAATTTCAATGATAGATACATCAAATGTACCACCACCTAAATCGTATACCATAATCTTTTGTTCATTTTCATTATCAAGACCATATGCTAAAGCAGCTGCTGTAGGCTCGTTAATGATACGTTTAACATCAAGACCGGCAATCTTACCTGCATCCTTTGTAGCCTGACGCTGAGCATCATTAAAGTAAGCAGGAACAGTAATAACTGCTTCAGATACGCTCTCACCTAAATAATTTTCTGCATCAGATTTTAACTTCTGAAGAATCATAGCTGAAATCTGCTGTGGAGAATAGTTTTTTCCATCGATAGTACGTCCATTCGAAGTACCCATATCTCTCTTAATAGAAGCGATGGTATTTTCAGCATTTGTTACAGCCTGACGTTTTGCTGGTTCACCAATTAAACGCTCTCCATTTTTTGTAAATGCAACGATAGAAGGTGTTGTTCTAGATCCTTCCTGGTTTGCAATAACGGTAGGTTTTCCACCTTCCATAACAGCTACACAGCTGTTGGTTGTTCCTAAATCGATACCAATAATTTTACCCATGATTTTCTTCCTCCATCATATAATTTCTAAATCTAATTTACTGTACAACCGCTACCATAGAATGTCTTACTACAGTTTCGCGATACATATAACCTTTTTGTAATTCCTGGGCCACTACTCCAGTTTCGAATTCTTCTGATTCTACCTGCATTACTGCATTGTGAAATTCAGGATCAAATTCTTTTCCCACAGCTTCAATAGGAGTAACTCCTGCTTCTTCTAAAGCACTCATAAGCTGTTTATAAATCATCTTCATTCCGTCTGCAAAAGCATCACCTTCTTCAACTCCTGCTAAACCTCTTTCGAAGTTATCAACTACGGGAAGAATCTTTTCTACTATTGTTTTTGCGCCCATATCATACATTTGAGATTTCTCTTTTTCTGAACGGGTTCTAAAGTTTTCAAACTCAGCTAATTGACGTTTCACCTTATCGGTTAACTCTTCAATCTGCTCATCTTTTTTGTCTTTCTTTTTACCAAATTTTTTCTTTGGTTTTTCTTCTTCCTTGGATTCTTCTTTTACTTCTTCTTTTACTTCTTCTTTTACTTCTTCAGATGTCTGTTCTTTGTCTTCAGCAGTTTCTGTTTCTTCCACTGCTTCGTCTTTTACTTCTTCTGTATCAAAGTTTTCTTTGTTTTCAGCCACGACATCGCCACCTTTCTTATTCTTCGTTATTCTTAAGCATTTGATCCAATTGCTTTTTCAAATGTGATAAATTGTCCATAACATTTTTATAATCCATCCGCTTCGGACCTATGATACCAATAGTGCCTTTTACACCATCTCCTAATTCATAAGTAGCTGTTACTACGGAGCAGTCCTTCATGGTCTGGATTGGAGATTCATCACCGATATATACCTGTATACCGGTACCTTTTTCTTCTCCTTCTGTTTCTATATCTGCGATTAAATTTCGAAGTTCTTCTTTTTCTTCGAAAGCCGAAATAAACTCACTAGCTTTTTGTGTATCTGCAAGCTCTGGATACTTAAAAATATTTGTTGCACCAGAAGTATAAATTTCTGTATCTTCCTCGTCTACAATTGTCTCTGCTAAAGTTTGAAGTACCTGTTCAATAATATCCTCAAACTCACCTGCCTGAGCCTTCATCCGGGAAATCAAAGTTAAATTAATATCGGAAACCGTTAAACCATTTAAATTTGTATTCAAAAGCATATTCAGCTTTAACATATTCTCACTATTTAAAGGTTCTTCTACATCTATTAATTTATTTTTTACGATATTTCCACTCATCATTACAACGGATAATATCTGGTGCTCATTTACCTGAGATAACTGAACAAATTTTACCTTAGTTCCTGTAATGGCTGGAGCAGAAATCATGGTAGCGTACTGGGTATTATTTGCTAGTACCTTAACTACCTGTTTTAGCATCTTCTCCATCTTTTCCGTTTTTTCAATCATTAAATCCTTAATATCGGAAATTTCTTCATCCTTTTCGGCAATTAAATGATCTACATAAAAACGATATCCTTTGTCTGATGGAATACGTCCTGCTGAAGTATGCGGCTGAACAATATAGCCTAACTCTTCTAAGTCACTCATTTCGTTTCGAATTGTTGCAGAGGATAAATTTAAATCTGAACTTTTCGAAATAGTACGACTACCAACAGGTTCTCCCGTTTCCAAATAATTCTGGATAATGGCATTTAAGATTTTTACTTTTCTTTCATCTAATTCTTCCATCCGACCCCTCATTACTAGGTATTTTTTGTCTGTTAGCACTCATAAAAAAAGAGTGCTAATATCTACAAAAGATAATTTAGCACCCTATTTTATATTTGTCAACTGTTTCTACTTATTTACTTTTATTAGAAGTATTTCCAATAAAGATATCTCCAACTTCAGAATCACTATCACCTATCGAATAAGCGCTTCCCATATCTAAATCCAAATATAGATTTTGTAAGTCCCGCTCATTTACAATCCATGCCATTGTTATTTCAATGCTTTCCCCCGGAGCGAGTGATGAAATATAATTTCCTCCGTCACTATAATCATCAACAGAAGATGAATAACTCATTTCTCCAAGACAAGCCACTCCGTCTTCTCTAATAAAATCGTATGCTTCTGTCAAAGAAGAAGTATTATCATATTGATTATAAATCTGATATTCACCATCATTATTTTTTTTCAAACTTTTTAACAATCCCATATAACAGATGTGTTTTAATTCGATATCCGACGTATTCGTGTATGTTGTCGAGATTACAACTACTTTTTGTTTTTCCATTTCTTCATCTACAATCTCATCAACAGAATTAATTCCATCACCTTTTTTTATGTATAACAAACGATTCTGTTTTAATCTTCCATCTGCATCCAAGGCACTCTCCCACTCTTTCGGAAGAAATGAAGGATTTAACATACCAAAATCATCACATATCTTTACATCATTCACTCGGACCGATACGCTGTCCGATTCTACGTCATTACCATTTACATCTACAGCTAAGGTATTTGGAAGTAAAATCTCTTCTCCAATTTCTCTCATCCTAATTTTTCCGTTAGTCACCTCGTTGTCTTCTTCCGTCTCGGGATGGACAAATTCACTCCATGTAAACAAACTGTCTGTTTCGACGAATTCGTCTGTTTCCGTGATGTTCATATTCTCAGCAAACTTAAAAGCATCTTCTTTTGAAATGTCTTCACCGATATATAACACAACTACCCTCTGGAATTCCGGACAAAGCAAATAAATACGCTGATTAAAGCAATCACCTTCCATTAAATTCTGATATTCGACATAAAAGCCATCCCATTTTTCAAAACTACATTGTTCACTGGAAACCACACCGGTTTCAATCAAGTCCTCATCGATGCCAGTTTGATCAAGTAATAATGATTCAATGGTAATACCACTCTTAGAAGGTTCATCCTTAAATACCAATTTATCACCTTCTTCCGTCCATACCATTCCATTCGGCAAATAATCAGATGAAAACTTTATATCTCTAATTTTTTTAGGCAAAGATATTTTTTCCTCTGACTTAACCCCTGTAGCAACACTATAAGTACCATTATCTTTTACATATAACTGGTAAAGCTTTGTTGCCGCAAAAGTAACGGTAGATGACGCAAAAACAATCACCAGCGCAGCGGCTGCCACTTTAGCTAGGTTCCTTGAACGGCTTCTTTTTTTCGAAAACTTATTGGTACTGTTTACCTGTTTATACACCTCACATTCAATCATTCTATGAATGGATTCCGGGGTCTCAGGAAAATCATTTTTTAAATTCTCTAATCTCATGCGCTAATCTCCTCTAATTGAATCGTATTTTTCAGTTTTTCACGTGCTCTGCCCAATCTCTTTTGTACTGCTCCTTCCGAAACATCAAGAATTGACGCTACTTCTTTAACATTAAATCCTTCCATGTAATACAGAATCACAGGCAATTTCAGGTTATCCTTCAATGAATTAACCGCGCGATACAATTCACTGTAATCACAATCACACATTGCTTCTGAAATCGAATACTCAAAGTTTTCATCAAGATAATTCTTCAATTGATTTTTTCTTGCAACGTTATAACATTCATTAATCAAAATTCTCATTAACCAAGTTTTGGCAAAACAATCCTTTTTTAACGTATGTATCTTTGAAAATGCTTTAGTAATTGCCTCCTGAATTGCATCCTCACAATCATAATCGCATGCTAAAATTGTCTTTGCAGTTGCATATAATTGTCGTTCTGATTCTAGTATCAATTTTCCAAGTTCCTCTTTTGTCAAGTATTCTCACCACCTTAATTCAACCGGTTGTTTTGTATTTACATCAATTAGACGAATAAGATTAAAAAATATCCCCATTTTCGCAAAAAAATGCCTTCAAACGAAGAAATATTACAACTCTTCATTCAAAGGCATCTATAAAAATCTCCAAAATTAGTCCAACAAAAACTCCGCCATTACTCGATTAGAAACATCCATTCCTTTTTCGGTCAAAAAGATTCTACCCTCTGCTGTTTTAACTAAGCCTTCCTTTTCAAACTGTTTAATCTGCTTTCCAAATACGGCTTCCACTCGAAGTTGAAACTCGTCAAAAAACTCCTGTCTAACAATCCCACTATTCATGCGAAATCCAAGATACATATACTCAGACATAGCATCTCTTTTTGATAATTCAATTTCCTCTATACGAGGAGACTCATCTTTCTCACATAACTCAATATAAGTACAAAGATCGCCCTCATTGGTATAGCGAACTTCATCTATTAAAGAGGCAGCTCCAAGTCCTACTCCAAGGTATGGCACTCTTTTCCAATAACCGATATTGTGCTTGCACTCCATTCCTTCTTTCGCATAATTTGATATCTCATATTGATGATAGCCTTTTTCCTCCAAAAGACTTTGTGCTCTTTTATATAGTTCATATTCCATATCACTATCAGGAAGTGCCACAGTATCCAAATCTTTTTCTCGAAGTTCTAAATCCTCTTTAAAACGCTCATAAAACTCCGTGCCCTCTTCCAAAATTAAAGAATAGCAGGAAATATGTTCCGGTTTTAAATAAGTAACCTTCTTAATGGTATTTGATAGCTTATTCCAGGTTTGGTACGGAAGTCCTGTCATAATATCTACATTAATATTCTCAAAACCTGCCAATCTTGCTTCACGATATGTGGTTTCAAATTTTTCAAAGTCATGTACTCGACCTAATAATTCTAACTCATCATCATTGGCAGACTGCAACCCAATAGACAATCGATTCACTCCCATATGGCGATATATTTTAAATGCCTCAAGACTTCCTGTACCAGGATTACATTCCATTGAGATTTCAGCATTCTCATCTACATGAAAGTTTTGATAAATAGCATCAAATATACGTTGCATAAACACTACTTCTAAAAAAGTAGGAGTTCCTCCACCTACATAGATAGAGGTAATCGTCTCATTTTTAAAACGGTCTTTATAGCTTTCAATTTCTGAAATCAATGCGTAAGTATATTTCTCTCTAAGTTTTACATCATAATTGCCTGATAAGAAATCGCAATATTTACACTTTTGTACGCAAAACGGAATATGTACATATAATTCCATTATTGCACCTCCCCTAGTCATACACACATTCTCTTTGTGTGCCTTTTAATATGAAAAATATTAATCTTCGTCTAATTTCAACACAGACATAAATGCTTCCTGTGGAATTTCTACATTTCCAACCTGACGCATTCTCTTCTTTCCTTCTTTTTGCTTTTCAAGAAGCTTCTTCTTTCGGCTAATATCACCACCATAACATTTGGCAAGTACATCTTTTCGCATTGCCTTTACTGTTTCTCTGGCAATAATCTTAGATCCGACTGCTGCCTGTATTGGAATTTCAAACAAATGACGTGGAATTTCCTGTTTTAACTTTTCACACATCTTTCTGCCACGTTCATAAGCCGTATCCTTGAATACAATAAAGGATAAGGCATCTACCATTTCGTGATTAATTAAAATATCTAGTTTTACAAGCTCACTACGTTCATAGCCCTTCATTTCATAATCAAAGGATGCATATCCTCTGGAGCGGGATTTTAAGGCATCAAAGAAATCATAAATAATTTCATTCAATGGTAATACATATTTCAAAAGAGCACGAGACTCCTCCATATATTCCATGGAGACATAAATACCACGTCTCTCCTGACAAAGATCCATAATGGCACCTATATAATCCTTCGTCACCATAATCTCTGCATCTACCATAGGCTCTTCCATATAATCAATTTCAGAAGGATCTGGTAAATTGGAAGGATTGGTAAGTTCAATCATCTCTCCATCAGTTTTATATACTCGGTATACTACTCCTGGTGCGGTAGTAACTAAATCAAGGTTGTATTCTCGCTCTAATCTCTCCTGGATTACATCTAAGTGTAAAAGTCCAAGGAATCCACATCGGAATCCAAAACCCAGGGCAATGGATGTTTCCGGCTCATATTGAAGGGCTGCATCATTTAACTGCAATTTTTCTAATGCATCTCTAAGATCAGGATATTTTGCTCCATCTGCAGGATACATACCACAATACACCATAGGATTTACTTTTTTATATCCAGGTAATGCTTCACTACACGGATTAGTAGCGGAAGTAATCGTATCACCCACACGGGTATCACGTACATTCTTAATAGAAGCTGTCATGTAACCTACCATACCTGCAGATAATTCATCACAAGGAATAAACTGTCCTGCTCCAAAATATCCTACTTCTACAATATCAAACTCAGCACCGGTAGCCATCATCTTTACCTTGTCTCCGGCTTTCATCGTTCCTTCTTTTACACGACAGAATACAATAACTCCTACATAAGAATCATATAAAGAATCAAAAATTAAGGCCTGAAGAGGAGCTGTTGGATCTCCTTCAGGAGCTGGAAGTTCTTCAATGATTTTTTCTAAAACAGAATCAATATTAAGACCTGTCTTTGCTGAAATCTGCGGTGCGTCCTCTGCCGGAAGGCCAATCACATCTTCGATTTCTTCAATAACACGCTGTGGCTGCGCACTAGGCAAATCAATTTTATTAATAACCGGTAACACCTCTAAATCATGGTCTAGAGCTAAATACACATTAGCTAAAGTCTGCGCTTCAATTCCCTGTGCGGCATCTACTACCAAAATAGCTCCATCACAAGCAGCTAAGCTTCTGGATACCTCATAGTTAAAATCCACATGTCCTGGGGTATCAATTAAATTTAAAATATATTCCTCTCCATCGGAGGCCTTATAAATTAAACGTACCGCCTGGGATTTAATGGTAATACCACGTTCTCTTTCCAAATCCATATTATCAAGTACCTGAGACTGCATTTCACGCTCAGTTAAAAGACCGGTACGTTCAATCAAACGATCCGCTAAGGTTGATTTACCGTGATCAATATGTGCTACAATACAAAAATTTCTAATTTTACTCTGGTCAATGGCCATTATTTTCTTCCTTTAGATTATGCATTTAAAAATGCAGTCATCGCCTCTCTAATATAAATATAATCTTTTGCGCCCATTAATTCTCTTGCAGAATGCATGGACAAAATTGGTACTCCCATATCCACCGTCTTCATTGGAAGCTGAGATGAAACAAAGGATCCAAGGGTACGCCCTCCCGGTATATCGGAACGGTTTGCATAAGTCTGATAAGAAATCTTTTTCTCATCACAGATACTCTTTAATATGGCAATCGCTTCTGAATCCGTAGTATAAGACTGAGAAGATGCTTCTTTAATCGCAAAGCCCTTTCCCATCATTGGCTGATTGGTAAGATCCGCTTTTTCTGAAAAATTTGGATGATAGGCATGAGCCACATCTACAGATAAAGCCATACCACCATATACTGCTCTATTATACTCATCCTTTGTAAATCCTAAAGATGTATAAATCTTTTCTAACACATCTGCTAATAAGTGAGATTTTGCTCCCTGCTTTGTCTCACTGCCAATTTCTTCGTGGTCAAAGAATGCTGATACCTCTAAACTCTTTGCTTTCTCCTTTCGAAGAATTGCTTCTAAGGATGCACTGACAGATGAAATATTATCGATACGGGCTGCGGATAACATATCCTCCTGCATTCCTACCATTTTCGGTTCACCAGCCTCATAAAGTCCAAGCTCAAAACTTAAAACATCCTCTTTTTTTACCTTAAGTTCTTTTGCCAAAAACTCTATGAAACCTTCACTATTATCAGACGCACTTCCTATTGGCACTAATTGCGTTTGAAGATTAAAGCTCTTTCCCTTATTTGTTTCACGATCCATATGTATGGCTAAGGAAGGAACAATAAACAAAGGACGTTTACTATCATAGAATTTAATTTCCGGAGCAAAGGCATCTTTCGAACGAAGGGAAATTCTACCTGATACTGCTAATGGTCGATCTAGCCAGGTATAGTGAATCGCTCCACCATATACTTCAGTATTAATCTTTCCATATACCTTATCCCTTAAATCTGGATTGGATTTAATACGAAGATTTGGAAAATCTGTATGAGAAGCCATTAAACGGATCACCGGATCTTTCCTTTCCTTTTTTGGCACCATATTTTCCTTCTTTGGAATTCGAAACGCTATCACTGTAGTACCATAAGCTTCTACATAATAGTTTTTCTCAAACTCTGTCTTCCATTCATCTGTCATGGAGAGTTTTTCAAATCCTTTTTGTTCTAAACATCTCTCTGTAAAATCAATTACATGATAAGGAGATGTTCCTTCTTCTAAAATGTTTAAAAACAATTCATACTCATTCTTCATTTTCTGTTTCACTCTTTTTCTTTCGTTTTTCTTCATACATGCGGTCATCCGCAATTTTTAACATTTCATCATGGGTGAAATTGTCATCCGGTGAAATATCTAAAACCCCAACTGATATTTTAATATCAAAGGGATATTGTCGAAGCATATTCATCTTTCGAACTTCTTTTTTAAGTAAATCCGCAAATGGAGTTTCTTTCTTTTCACATACAATAATGAATTCATCTCCACCAAATCGCATCGCTATAAAATTATCATCCTTGTAGTGTTCCTTGTATGAAATATCCATAATTTTCTTAGATAAAGTAACCAGGCACTGATCTCCAGCTCCATGGCCAAAGTTATCATTGATGT
This sequence comes from Lachnospiraceae bacterium, assembly GCA_024684155.1. Taxonomy (GTDB): domain Bacteria; phylum Bacillota; class Clostridia; order Lachnospirales; family Lachnospiraceae; genus JAILEN01. The sequence continues at coordinate 11,878 of JAIKXK010000125.1, forward strand.
ATTTCATCTCATCTACATCGATAAATAAAAATTCCAGTTCCAGACCCTGATTTAGCACTTTTTCCTTAATTGGAATAGCATGGGTATTAAATCCATATCGATTAAATAAACCAGTTAATGGATCTCTATCTGCTTTTTCACCAAGGGCCTTATTCATCTTCTCTAAGCGAATCTTTTGGCGAAGATTATCCATTGCCATAGCAAAAATATTTAGAGGTCTTCGAATCTGTCGTCTGGCAATCGATGGTTCAAAATTTTTCATTGCCAGATAACCTATTGGTTCTTCCATAAAATGAATAGGATAAAATAGCCATACTCTTGATGATTCACGAATGTCTTTTGGCATCAATTCCCGCATTTCTATGGTTTTATAAATATGTTCCTTTTCATCGATAAACGGACGATTTTCGTGACATGCAATTAAATCTACCAGATGAAATGCCTTTGGTTCTAACATAGGTTTTCCATCTAAAATTGATGAAAAATATTGATGATACACAAAGACATAAATATTTTCCATGCCAAAGGATGCCGCATACTTTTCCACTAATTCAAAAAGATTGTAGGCATCCTTTGAATTAAAGAAATCCCCTGTCATTTTATCTAATTCAAATTCCACTTCCGACATACGACGATTCATAGAAGTATATCTTCGACGAAACATCTTTACACCTTCATCAGAATGCTCTTTGCAGCCACAGGATTCTCTTAGCATAAGTTCATGATCTGAGAACAATACTTTTTGATGAGGCTTATGCTCAATTTCTGCTAACACATTTTCCATAGCATCTAAAATCATTTTATTATAATCTCTCGATACTGTAGTAATAGAAGGTGAAAACACACGAGAACTCTCGTTGTCATCAAATCCTGTAATGATTATATCTTCCGGAATATGAATCCCTGCAATTTCTAAAATCTCTGCACATCCAATGGCCATATCATCATTGGCACAAACAACTGCATCAGGAAGATGTTCTTTATCTAATAACAATTTCTCTGCACATCGATTTCCTGACTTCATGCTCCAGTCTCCCTTGAAAAAAGAAACATTATCATGCAAGTTATAACGACTAATGGTATCTACAAAGGCCTGCTTTCTAATGTCTGCTTCATATCCTCTTGGACCCTCTAGAAGCATAATGTTTTCAGCATTGTGTACTGTAATAACATGTTCCACTATTTGACAAAAAGAATGATAATTATCTGTTCCTACCTGGATCGTATTTTCCAGAGGAACATTGATACTTACCACCGGAATATTGGCATTTCTCGTTAGCGCAACCACACGGTCTCTTGCTGTTTCCGCATGAATCTGGGAAGCCATAACTAAAACACCATCATATTCTTTGAAATTTGGCAATTTATAAATATCATATTCACCTATGACATTTCCTTCCTCTACAAGTCCACCAAAGCAGGAAAAAATATCAATGGCAAAGTCTAATTTATCTGCTGCTTCATATATTGCTGTGTATACTTTTTCTGCAATTTCTGGATTCCAGTCTGCAGTCAAAAAGACGATTTTTTTCATAAATCTAATACCCCAATAAACAAAATTATCCATAGTTATGTTACCCATTTCTCTAATGGCATGTCAAGAGGATTTGTGATAACATTACACTTATGAGTAATGTAAATACA
>JAIKXK010000139.1 GCA_024684155.1 Lachnospiraceae bacterium
AATTTTGGTTTTATTGTTTTGAATGATGGTACATATTTCACACCCCTTCAGGTGGTATATAATGACAATCTTTCAAATTTTAATGATATAGCAAAATTAAATGTTGGTGCTGCCGTTATTGTAAAGGGAGATGTTGTATTAACTCCTGATGCAAAGCAGCCTTTTGAAATTCAGGCGACTGAGATTGTAGTGGAAGGAGAGTCTACTCCTGATTATCCAATTCAGCCAAAACGCCATACTATGGAGTATTTAAGAACTGTTACACATTTACGCCCTCGTACAAACACTTTTGAGGCAGTATTTAGAGTTCGTTCCTTGGCAGCTTATGCTATTCATAAGTTTTTCCAGGAAAGAGATTTTGTATATGTTCATACACCTCTTATTACCGGTTCTGATGCAGAAGGTGCAGGAGAAATGTTCCAGGTTACTACTATGGACTTAAACAATGTACCAAAGACAGAAGATGGTGCCATTGATTATACGAAAGACTTCTTCGGAAAGTCTACAAACCTTACGGTTTCCGGCCAGTTAAATGGTGAGACTTATGCTATGGCATTTAAGAATATTTATACTTTTGGACCAACCTTTAGAGCAGAAAATTCCAATACTACCCGTCATGCAGCAGAATTTTGGATGATTGAGCCAGAAATCGCATTTGCTGATTTGGAAGATGATATGGAATTGGCAGAAGATATGCTCAAATACATTATTAACTATGTATTAGAACATGCTCCAGAAGAGATGGCATTCTTTAACCAGTTTATTGATAAGGGATTAATTGAAAGATTACAGCATGTAGCTTCTTCTGATTTTGGACGCATCACCTATACAGATGCCATTAAAGAATTAGAAAAGCATAATGATAAGTTTGATTACAAGGTAAGCTGGGGCTGTGATTTACAGACGGAGCATGAGCGTTTCTTAACAGAAGAAATTTTCAAAAAACCTGTATTTGTTACTGATTATCCAAAGGAAATCAAAGCTTTCTATATGAAATTAAACGATGACCAAAAGACAGTTGCCGCTATGGATTGTCTTGTCCCTGGAATCGGAGAAATCATTGGTGGAAGCCAAAGAGAAGATGACTACGAATTATTAAAGAATCGTATGGATGAACTTGGATTAAAAGAAGAAGATTATGACTTTTATATGGATTTACGTAAGTATGGTTCAACCCGTCATGCAGGATATGGTCTTGGATTTGAACGTTGCGTAATGTATTTAACAGGAATTTCTAACATTCGTGACGTAATTCCATTCCCTCGTACCGTAGGTACTTGTGAATTATAAAAGTTTATAATACATGGAAAAAGAAAAAGAGGATTGACAGGAGACTATAGAAACTATGAGTAAAATTGTGATACCTGACGGCTACAAGCCGGCATTGAACTTAAAGGAGACTCAGATTGCCATTAAAACTGTGAAAGATTTCTTCCAGCAGCAGTTAGTGGCAGAATTAAATTTACATCGTGTATCTGCGCCATTATTTGTAACACCAGAATCTGGTTTGAATGACAATTTAAATGGTGTGGAGCGACCTGTCAGCTTTGGAATCAAGGAACAAGACGATCGTCACGTAGAAATCGTACATTCCCTTGCAAAGTGGAAACGTATGGCTCTTGGCCGTTACGGATTTTCTGCTGGCGAAGGATTATACACTGATATGAATGCTATTCGTCGCGATGAAGATACAGATAACATTCACTCTATTTATGTGGATCAGTGGGATTGGGAAAAGGTCATTAACAAAGAGGACCGTACGGTTGAAACCTTAAAGAATACAGTAAAAAGTGTGTATGACGCACTTCGTGTGACAGAAAAATATATGTCAAATCACTATGACTATATTCAGTGTATTTTACCGGAACAGATTTTCTTTATTACTTCACAGGAGCTTTTGGATATGTATCCAAATCTTTCTGCCAAGGAAAGAGAATATGAAATTGCAAAGGAAAAAGGTGCTGTATTTATAATGCAAATCGGAGACAAGCTTTCCAATGGAGAGCCACACGACGGACGTGCTCCGGATTATGATGATTGGTCTTTAAATGGTGATATTATTGTATATTTCCCAGTGACAGACATTGCTTTAGAACTTTCTTCTATGGGGATTCGTGTAGATGAAACTTCTATGAAGGAGCAGCTTAAAAAAGCAGGATGTCCTGAGAGAGAAGAGTTACCATTCCAGAAAGATATTTTGGAGAAGAAACTTCCTTATACCATCGGGGGCGGTATTGGTCAGAGTCGTATTTGTATGTTCTTCCTTCGAAAAGCCCATATCGGAGAAGTGCAGGTATCCATTTGGCCACAGGAAGAAGTGGACTATGCAAGAGAAAAAGGGGTCATTATTCTATGAGTAAAAATTTGCACACAAAGGCAATGGACATGTTATTAGATGGTGTTCTTAGCCTAAAAGATCGTGATGAAGCCTATTTGTTTTTTGAAGATTTGTGTACCGTTGGAGAGTTAGAAGCACTACAGCAGCGCTTTGAGGTAGCAAGAATGCTTCGTCAGGAAAAAACCTATCAGGAAATTGCAGAAGTTACCGGTGCGTCTACTGCTACAATTAGTCGTGTGAACCGCGCTCTTAATTATGGTAACGATGGATATGATATGATTTTTAACCGTTTGGAGGACGAGTCTTGAGTTCATTAGAATTGAATAAGATTTTAAATCCGGAACAGCTCCTTGGTGTGACAACAACTGAGGGGCCTGTTTTAATTTTAGCAGGTGCAGGTTCCGGTAAAACAAGAGTGCTAACCCACAGAGTTGCTTATTTAATGGAGCAGGGTGTAGCACCTTATAATATTATGGCCATAACCTTTACCAATAAGGCCGCAGGTGAAATGAGAGAGAGAGTAAATAACCTGGCTGGATATGGTGCAGACCAGGTTTGGGTTGCTACCTTCCATTCCACCTGTGTTCGTATTTTACGCCAGTTTGCTGATCGCATTGGATATGATACGAACTTTTCTATTTATGATGCAGATGATTCAAAAACCTTAATGAAGGAAGTCTGCAAACATCTAAATATTGATACGAAAAAATATAAAGAAAAACGAATCCTTGGAGTTATTTCATCAGCAAAGGATGAGATGATAAACGAAGAAGAATTTGCAGTAAGAAATCAGTCAGATTTTATGATGACAACTTACATTTCTGCATACCGTGAATATCAGGCGAGACTTCGTTCCAATAACGCCTTCGACTTTGATGATTTGATTTTAAAAACAGTGGAGCTTTTAAAACAAGATCCAGAAGTTTTAAATTACTATCAAAACCGTTTTAAATACATTATGGTAGACGAGTATCAGGATACCAACACGGTTCAGTTTGAACTTGTTCGTCTACTGGCATCCTCTCACGAAAATTTATGCGTTGTTGGTGATGATGATCAGTCTATTTATAAATTCCGTGGCGCAAATATCTATAATATTTTGAATTTTGAACAGCATTTTCCAAATGCCACGGTAATTAAGTTAGAGCAGAATTATCGTTCCACAAAAAAGATTCTATTTGGAGCAAATGCAGTTATTAAAAATAACGTTGGACGAAAGGAAAAAGCTCTTTGGACACAAAATGACGAAGGAGAAAAAATCCGTTTTCGCCAGTTTGATTCTGCCTATGAAGAGGCAGAATTTATTGCTATGGATGTTCGCAGTCAAAAACGACGTGGTAATTTTGATTTTAAAGAAACGGCTGTTTTGTATCGAACCAATGCCCAGTCTCGAATCTTAGAGGAAAAGTTTTTGAATGAAAACATTCCTTATCGTATTGTTGGTGGTGTAAACTTCTATGCCAGAAAAGAAATTAAAGATATTCTGGCCTATTTAAAAACCATTGATAATGGAGATGATGATATTGCGGTACAAAGAATTATCAATGTGCCAAAGAGAGGAATAGGTGCCACTTCCTTAGGAAAGGTTTCTGCCTATGCCAGAGAAAATGGAATGAGTTTTTATGCAGCTCTTTTGGAATCTTCAGAGATTTCCACCCTTGGAAAAGCATCTGCAAAGATTGCACCTTTTGTGGAGTTTATAGAAAAGATAAAGATTAAACTTCCAGAAATGACAGTGCCAGAGGTGATTCATTCAGTATTAGATGGCACAGGATATGTGGAGGAGTTAGAGGCAGAAGGTACAGATGAAGCCATGGCCCGTATTGAAAATATCGATGAACTTTTAAATAAGGCCATTCTTTATCAGGAAGAGGGAGAAAACCCCACTCTTTCTGGATTTTTAGAGGAGGTCGCCCTAATTGCAGACATTGATCGGTTAGACGAAAATGAAGACTATGTGGTTCTTATGACACTTCATTCTGCCAAAGGGTTAGAATTTGAAAATGTTTATATGGCAGGAATGGAAGATGGACTTTTCCCTTCCTTTATGACAATTTCTGGAGATGATGATGCGGAATTAGAAGAGGAGCGCCGTCTTTGCTATGTAGGAATTACAAGGGCAAAACAACAGCTTACCATGACAGCAGCAAAGACAAGAATGGTTCGAGGTGAGTGGCAATATGGAGCTATTTCCCGCTTTGTGAAGGAACTTCCTTCTGAAATTATAGATGGTAGTGTCTGGGAAGGAAAATCTAGAGACTTTGCAGCTTCTTCCTTTGATGAACCAAAGAAATCTTTTGCAGAAAAGAAAAAAGAAGCCACAAAGCCAACAGCAGCTTCTTCCTATGCAGCAAAGTTAAAGGAAATGAAAGCTGTAAGTGCAGGAACAAAGATCGAAAAAAATACACTTTCTTATGGTGTTGGAGATCGAGTAAAACATCAGAAATTTGGAGAAGGAACAGTAAATCATATAGCTGATGGCGGTAGAGATTTTGAAGTGACGGTGGAGTTTGACAGAGTCGGAGTAAAGAAGATGTTTGCATCTTTTGCAAAGCTTCAAAAGTGTTAAACGAGGATATATGTATGAAAAAAGGACAGATTGTAAAAGGACATGTTACCATTATGGATTTCCCAAACAAAGGATTTGTGGAGGTTCGACCGGAGGATAATGAAGGAATTTCAGAACCTGAAATGCTTCGGGTAAATAATGCGGTCTTAGGTCAGATCGTAGAGTGTTCCGTGAAAAAGGCAAGAAAGAATAAAGCAGAGGGAAGACTCCTTTCTGTTTTAGCACCTTCCTTATTAGAATCAAAAGAGGATTATTGCCCTCATTTTGGCGAATGTGGAGGATGCCTCTATCAAAAAATTCCTTATGATAATCAACGGGAATTAAAAGAAGAACAGCTTCGACGTTTGTTAGCTCCTGTCATTGGAGATGATTTTGTAAACCTATTTGAAGGCGTAATCTCAAGTCCCAGGGAAGAATACTACCGAAATAAGATGGAATTTTCTTTTGGAGATGCTTATCAAAACGGACCCCTTGCCCTTGGAATGCACAAACGTGGAAGCTTTTATGATATTGTAAATGTAGAAGGTTGTCGTATTTGTGAAAAGGATATGAGCGAAGTCCTTCGCATTACATTATCTTATTTTGAAAAGAAAAACATAAGTTATTATCACAGACTTCGTCACAATGGCTATCTTAGACATCTTTTGGTGCGTCAGGCAGCAGCTACAGATGAAATTTTAATTGATTTGGTTACATCTGGAGAAGAGCCAACTCTACTTGGAGTAGATATAAACGGAAATCAGGGTGAGGATGCAGATTTATCCCTTGGTCTAATGAAGGCAGACATTTCAGAAGAGGATTTACTGGAAGGCTGGAAAAATGCTCTTTTGGAAGGAAACTACAAGGGAGAAATTACTGGAATTCTCCATACGAGAAATACACGAGAGGCCGATGTGGTAGAAGACCATGGAACAAAGGTATTGTATGGTAAAGATTCTTTTGATGAGATATTACTTGGACTTAAATTTCACATTACTCCATTTTCTTTCTTCCAAACCAACTCTTTAGGTGCAGAAGTTTTGTATATGAAGGTAAGAGACTACATTCAAAGTACTTTTTCTGGTGGAGCCTGTGTTTACGATTTGTACTCCGGAACAGGTACCATTGCTCAGATTATGGCAGATGCGGCCGACAAGGTGATTGGTGTGGAAATCGTGGAAGAGGCAGTGGAAGCTGCAAAGGAAAATGCCAAAGAAAATGGACTAAACAACTGCGAGTTTATTGCAGGAGATGTGTTAAAAGTCCTAGATGATATTGAAGAAAAACCGGATTTTATCATTTTAGATCCACCTCGTGATGGAGTAAATCCAAAGGCTTTAAAGAAGATTTTAAATTATGGGGTAAATTCTATGATTTATATTTCCTGCAAGCCAACCTCTTTGGCCAGAGACTTGCCGGCTTTCTTTGAAGCAGGATATGAGGTGAAAAAAATATCTGCAGTGGATATGTTCCCTTCAACTGCAAATTGTGAAGTGGTTTGCTTACTTAAAAAAGAGTAGCTTTAATGCTACTTTTTTTTGTATAAAATGACAGAAAAACCTCTTGAATTTTTACATTGTATCAATGGAATTAATCCTTTGCTATGCTAGAATATAGTCGTTTGGAGTCTATCTTGAGGAGGTTATAAATTATGAGGATGAAGGACTGGAAAATTGGGACTAAATTGTTGCTTATGGTATTACCTTTGGCGGTTGTTCTGATGACAAGTATTTTCTATATGTCATACAGACAGATTCAGGTGTTTGAAGAGGCAAGAACCAATTATTATGAGCAGATTGATGCGCTAAATGTAGCACTATTGAATGCAGATAGGGATATGTATCAGGCACAACTTGCAGAAACGAGATATTACTATCAGCATGATGAATCAAGCAAGGAAGTATTACAGGGGTATTTAGATACCTATGAAGAAAACTTTCAAAATGTAGAAGAGGAAATCGAAAACATTCGCACCCTTTTTGAAAATTCAAATGATTATTTATATACCCAGTTAATTCTAGAGGGGCAGAATAAAAATAATAAAGAACTGTTAGAGCAGTTTCAGCTTTCTTTAACAAGATGGCAGACGGCTTATTATCCAGTAACAAATGCAGGAAACTATTCTTCTCAGTTTGCGGAATTTCAGACTGCAAGAGATTATCTTGCAGTAATGGAACAAAGTTTAATTGAGTACGCAAACTACGTGGATACATCTTTAAGAGAGCAGATTGTACAATCCATTATTATTGTAAGTTTAGCGATTTTGGTTATCTTTATTGCCGTTTCAATTTTTGCAGCCTTTGTTGCTCGTTATATTAGAAGAATGACAAAGGTTGTGACAGAAAACGTAAACAGTTTATCCAATAGAGACTTATCTCAGGCCATGAATGTGGTAAATTCCAAGGATGAGCTTGGTATGTTGTCAAAATCTGCGGAGGATTTACACGATAGTTTGTATGAGATTATTTCTCAGATTAATGGTTCGTCCAATTTAGTAGCTGAGTCTGCAGGAGAAATTCGCCTTCAGGCTTCTGATGCAGATGGACAGATGAATTCCATTGGCGTGGCAATAGATGAAATGGCAGCAACAGCTACCCAGCAGGCCATGGATATTACAGATATTTCCAATAGTATGAATGAAATGGGCGGTGTTATGGAACAGTCTGCAGATGCCAATGCAAATCTTTCAAAAGCGTCAAAAGCTATTGATGAAGTGACGGGAGAAGGAATGCAGGTGGTAGAGGAACTGACAGATGCTACCAATAAATCCATGGATGCTTTTAATAAAGTATTTGATTTAATGGAAGGTATTTCAAAGTCATCCAAAGAAATCGGTCAGGCTTCCAATTTGATTTCTGATATTGCAAGCCAGACAAATTTACTTTCATTAAATGCTTCCATTGAGGCAGCCAGAGCCGGAGATGCAGGAAAAGGATTTGCTGTAGTTGCAGATGAGATTCGCTCCCTTGCAGAACAGTCAGCAAGCTCTGCTACTACCATTAATGAAATGCTGGAACAATTGCACAGAGCTACAGAACTTACCAATGAGCAAAGTGCTGTAGTTAAGGAGTGTGTAGAGGAACAATCGGAAAGTGTTGCTACTACAAAGAATAAATTTGAAGACATTGTTTCATCTATTGATTTGGTTAACGAACAAATAAAAGTCATCCATGACATTAACGCCCAGATGGATCAGGGCTTTGCAAAGATTCATGATTTAGTAACAAATCTTTCTGCCTCAGCAGAACAAAATGCAGCTTCTTCAGAAGAAATTGCAGCAACAGCAGCAACGGTTCGTGAAGTAATTGAAGAAGTAAATAAAAAATCAGAAGACGTAAATATTGCAGCAGATGGATTAGTGGAAATTGTACAGCAGTTTAAACTGGATGCAGGTGAATTAGTAGATGATGTAGAAAAAGAGAACTTTAAAGAGGACGAAGCCCAAGAGGAAGTAGAAATTCCAGAAGAAGCGGATGATAGATTGGATAAAGTGTCTGCTTAGAATGAGTTTAAAATCACCTGCCATAAATGTTTGTAATTTTGTGCGAAATGCCACTTGAAGAGTGGCCAAAAAAGTTATACGATACGCCTTGATTAAGGAGTATGAATTATGGCAAAAAGTATGACCTCGGGAAATCCTATGAAATTAATCTTTAATTTCTCACTTCCCTTATTATTTGGAAATTTATTTCAGCAGTTATATAACATTATAGATGCATCTATTGTAGGTAAGGTATTAGGTAGTAATGCCTTAGCTGCAGTAGGTGCTTCTTCTAGTGTACAGTTTTTAGTCCTTGGATTTTGCATAGGAATCTGTGCAGGATTTGGTGTTCCTGTAGCTCAGCGATTTGGAGCAGAAAGTTTTGACAGTTTAAAAAACTTTGTTTATAACGGAGCATTAATTACGGCAGGAATTGGCATTTTTCTGACGGTGCTTACGGCTATTTTATGCCCAACCATCCTTCGGATTATGTCCACACCAGATGCTATCTATCAGGATGCTTATAACTATTTATTGATTATCTTTTTAGGGATTCCATGCACCTTACTTTATAACTATTTGGCAGGAATTCTTCGTGCTATTGGAGATTCCAAAACACCATTTTATTTTTTGGTGTTTTCTGCCTGTCTAAACATTGTATTAGATCTGTTTTGCATTATTGTTTTGGGCTGGGGATGTGCAGGTGCGGCCATTGCAACCATTACCGCTCAGGGTATTAGTGGTCTTTTATGTTTGGCATATATTATAAAAAAAGTAGAGGTCCTTCATTTAGCAAAGAAGAACCGTCATTTAAGCCGTCGTAGAATCGGCCAACTCTTATATATGGGACTTCCTATGGGACTTCAGTTTTCCATTACTGCCATTGGTAGTATGATGATTCAGTCTTCAAATAATGGTCTTGGTACCGTATATGTATCTGCCTTTACTGCAGGTATGCGTATCAAACAGTTTGCCATGTGTCCATTTGATGCTATCGCTACTGCAGTTTCCACCTTTGCAGGACAAAACTATGGTGCTGGAAAGGCAGAACGAATCAAGCGAGGCATCAAAGATGGTGTCATCATGGGTGTGGTTTATGGTGCTATTATGGGTGTGATTTTATTCTTCTTTGGAAAAACCTTCACCCTGTTATTTATTTCAAAAGAAGAAACAGAGATTATTCTTGCAGCAGGACAGTATATTGGGGCCTATGGTATTTTCTTCTGGATGCTTGGTATTTTAAATACCACAAGAATGAGTACCCAGGGACTGGGATATTCTAATCTTGCAATTATCTGTGGAATATTAGAACTTTTTGCAAGAGCGCTACTTAGTATATTTATTGTTCCTAAATTTGGTTTCTGGGGCATTTGTGCAGCAGATCCGGCAGCATGGATTGTAGCCAGTCTTTATGCGTCAGCTATTTGTATCTATGCCATAAAACAGTGTGAAAAGAAAATAGAACGAAGAGAGAATTAATATGGGATTTTCAGAAAATCAAAACCCCTATGTAATTACATATGATGAGTATCAGGGAATCGATAATGGAATGTTTATTGATATTCGTTCCAAAGATGAAATTGAATATGGAGCTATTTCTGATACCCTTTGGATTCCAAAAACAGAAATTGCATCACATATGGAAGAAATGAAAAATAAAAGGGTGGTGCTCTTTGATCAAAATGGAATGGATGCCATAGAGGTTGCAAGAGAACTACAGGAAAAAGGGATAAATGCCAAGGCCTTTTTTGGCGGATATGTGGAATGGGTATTAAAAGAGATGGAAAAGACTACCATTACCACGGCAGATATTGAGCAAAGTATTCGAAAGACCTATCATAAGAAGCTCTTTACCCCTTTTGCAAAGGCTATTAATCAGTATGAACTATTAGAGCCGGGAGATAAGGTGGCGGTGTGCATTTCCGGTGGAAAAGATTCTATGCTTATGGCAAAGCTTTTTCAGGAGTTGAAGCGCCATAGAAAGTTTGAATTTGAGCTGGTCTTTTTAGTAATGGACCCGGGTTATTCCAAGGCCAACCGAAAAGTCATTGAGGAAAATGCAGCCCTTATGGGAATTCCTATTACGATATTTGAGTCAGAGATTTTTGATGCAGTGGATACCATAGAAAAGAATCCTTGCTATATCTGTGCCCGTATGAGAAGAGGATATCTTTACTCAAAGGCTAAAGAACTTGGCTGTAATAAAATTGCTCTAGGACACCATTATGATGACGTGATTGAAACCATATTAATGGGAATGCTCTATGGTGCTCAGGTGCAAACCATGATGCCAAAACTTCACAGTACCAACTTTGAAGGAATGGAACTGATTCGTCCCCTCTATTTGATTCGGGAGGATGATATTAAGCGTTGGAGAGATGCAAATCATTTGCATTTTATTCAGTGCGCTTGTCATTTTACCGAGTCCTGCACCTCTAGTGATGAAGAAGGAAACAGTGTTTCAAAGCGCTTGGAAATTAAGCATTTAATTGAAGAGTTAAAGAAGGTAAATCCTTTTGTAGAAGGAAATATTTTTAAATCAGTAGAAAACGTAAATCTAAAAACTATCATTGCCTATAAGGAAAATGGAATTAAACACTCTTTTCTTGAAACATATGATGAAAAGGATTGATTGCATACAATGTATTAGTTTGGTAAAATATATTCAGTAATGATCGTAGCAAATGGGAGAGATGACTATGAAAGCAATTCGGAATGTATTTTTGATTGGCGATACCAAAAGTTTTATGGTAAATGCCGTTGCAAAAGGTCTAAATGAAGAAGGCTTTGATGTTTTACAAGCCTTACCCAGTGTCAATGAAATTGATCATATTAAGGAGTATCCAGCTATCTGGATAATGTACCTAGATGATAAACTAAAAAGTCAAAAAGATATGCTTGTCTATGTCAAAGACAAAATTATTGAAAACAAGTCTTATTTTTTCTTAATTGGTAATCCAACAGAGATTTCTGATGCAGAGGAATTTTTACCAAAGGAATTGATTCGAAAAGTCTTTGTTCGTCCCCTGAACATGGCTTCTTTTGCTGCGGCCTTAGAAGATGCTTATGCGGAAGAAACAAAGGCGGAAGAAAAGAAAAAAATTCTTATCATAGATGATAACCCCACCACATTGCATAATTTACAGGCTCAGTTAGAAACGAAGTATCGTGTTTTCATTGTTTCCTCAGGAATTAATGGAATTTCATTTTTAGTAAAACAACCAGTAGACTTGATTTTACTGGATTATGAAATGCCAGTGGCAGATGGCCCCCAGGTTATGGAAATGATGAAACAGGATGTGACACTATCCTCTATTCCTATTATGTTTTTAACCGGAAAAAGTGATAAAGAAAGTGTAGTAAAAGCAGTAGCTTTGAAACCTGTGAAATATCTTTTAAAAACCATGCCACCAGAAGATTTGATCCGCGAGATTGATGATTTCTTTCGGGAAAGAAGGTGGAGCGTATGACAAATGAAAAGGAATATCCACAGGAAGTGATGTCTTTAGAAATGGAACTTTTTGATTTATATGAATCATCTAAGGATCGACTAAAAAAGGCAAACCGATTAATTGAACTTGGAAAAGAGTTAGGAGACATCCAGATAGAAGGAGATGGATATTACCATCGCAGTGTGTACTATTTTGCCCAAAATGATCAATATCATCTGTTTCACGATGAGGCATTAAAATGTGAAAAATGTTTAAAAGAGGCAAATGAAAGTCCCTATTTAATTTGTATCTATCTGCTGCTGGGGATAGATGCGGCAAATTATGGACAAACCAATTTAAATTTGGATTATTTTCTTTTGGCACAGCATTATAGCGATTTATATGGTGGCATCAGCATTCAAGGTATTGTTGATTATTATCTTTGTGGGTTTTATATCACGGTAGGTGAATTAGATATTGCCCGTAAATATGGGGAACGCTCAGTAGAACGAGCAAAGGAAGCGAACGCCGAAGTCCGATTTTTAGGTAGTGATGGTCTGGATTTAGCTTTATGCATGTTAGGTCAGTGCTATATCTGGCTGGGAGAATTTGATAAGGCAAAAGAGTGTTATGATGCAAGCCTCGAAAGAGAAAAGTATTATACTCCAAGATACGATTGTCATAATACGGCTCTTTTGTATGTGTTTCATATTATGGCCTTGCATGGTTCCTATCAAAGTAAAAAACGAGATGAGGAATGTGAGAAGTTTATCTATTTAATGAAAAAACATCCACCTTCACCTTCCTTTTTTCTGCACATTATTAATATTACCGACTTTTTAATCCAGGTGGGAGTAATCGATTATGCAAAAGAAATATTACCGTTCCTGATTAATACAAATAAAAACATGGATAATCCAAATTTTGATTTATTTATCTCTGATATCAAAATTAAACTGGCAGAGGATGATGGAGATAAAAAAGCTTACCAAAATGCCATTGAAGAGCATTATCATCATTCCTTAGCGAATCAGCGTCTGATGCTTAATAATATGCAAACTTCTATAAATCTTCGTTTAGAAATGGAAAGAGTCCAAAAAGAAGTTCAGGAAGAACGAAGCGAAATGGAAATTGAAAAAAAAGCTAATGAGGCGAAAAGTAATTTTCTTTCCAATATTTCACATGAGATACGAACACCTCTGAATGCAATTTTGGGGATGGACGAAATTATCATGCGTGAGACAGAGGATAAAGAGATTTATCAATATGCCAATGGTATAAAAAGTGCAGGTCAGACCTTACTTAGTCTGATTAATGATATTTTAGATTCTTCAAAATTGGAAGCAGGAAAAATTGATATTATTCCTGTTGAGTATGATATTACCTCTGTGATTAATGACCTGTGTAATATGATTCGGCAACGAGCAGAAAACAAGGGCTTGGAATTTGAAGTTAAGGTAACGAAAGACGTACCATTTTTATTGTATGGAGATGAGATTCGAATAAAACAATGCGTTCTTAATATTTTAACGAATGCAGTAAAATACACCGAAGAAGGACATGTAATCCTTGAGGTTTACTCAAGAGAACCAACGCAGGAAGAGTTAGAATCCCATAAAGATATTAAATTCAAAAATGCAGAAGGTCAGGATATTTCTGTAGATGAAAACTTTGGTTCTATTAATGGTTCTTGTCCTATTGTGATAGGATTTAAAGTGACAGATACTGGAATCGGGATTAAAGAAGAAGATATGGAAAAACTTTTTTCCAGATTTGAACGTATTGAAGAAGGGAAAAATCGAACCATTGAGGGAACAGGACTTGGAATGAATATTGTACAGGGCCTGCTATCTCTTATGAATACGCAGTTGAATGTGGAAAGTGTTTATGGGAAAGGTTCGGTATTTTCTTTTGAAATTGTTCAGGGGGCCAGAACCTGTGAACTGCTGGGAGACTATACGAAACATCTAAATGAATTAAACGGAAAACAAAAACATTATGAATCGAAGCTTATTGCACCGAAGGCTAAGATTTTAGTAGTGGATGATACCATTGCAAATTTAACTGTAGTAAAGGGGCTTTTAAAACCCACGAGAATTCAGGTGGATACGGTTACAAGTGGAAAAGAGGCCTTAGAAAAAGTAAAGATAAGTTCCTATGATATTTTAATGATAGATCAGAGAATGCCAGAAATGGATGGGATTGAAACTCTTCATGTGTTAAAAGAAATGGATGGAAATCTGTCTATAAAAGCTGCTTGTATCGCCTTAACTGCAAATGCAATTTCTGGCGCCAGAGAGATGTTTTTAAATGAAGGATTTGACGATTATCTTACAAAACCTATTGATTCTGAAAAGATGGAAAATATGATTTTAAAATATCTTCCAGGGGAGTTAGTGGGGAAAGATTCCGTTGATGAGTTAGAAGAGGATCGGGAAGAGATAATTGTAGCTGAAGATGAGGAAAGCTTAAAAGAGAAACTTTCACAGATGGAAGAAATTGATGTGGAAGATGGACTTAGAAATTGTGGAAATTCCTTTGAGGTCTTAAAAGAAACTATGGAAAATGTGGTCCTTTCTGCAAAAGAACAGTCACAAAAGATAGTATCGTTCCAAAAGGAAGAAGATTATCACAATTATACGATTCTGGTACATGGACTAAAGTCAGCGGCCCGATTTATAGGAGCAAACCACTTGTCTGAACTGGCAGAAAAATTGGAAGCAGCAGGGGATCGTGAAGATAAAAAGTTCATAGATGATAATACTAATGTTCTGATACAGAAATATGAGAGCCTGGGAAATCATTTGGGAGAAATACTAGGTATGAATCAAAGCTTATTTGATTCAACAAATCCTTTAATAGAAAATGATTTGTTAAAGGAAATGTATGGTGGAATTCTTGAATTTGTAGAGGCTCTGGATTTTGGAATGGCAGAACAGGTATTTGAAATGTTAAGAGAATATTCACTTCCAAAGGAGGAAGAAGACAGAGCGAATCATCTCTATCAGGCTATTCGTAATGTGGACGGAGACAGGGTAAAAGAACTGTTGAAGTAATAAAAATGGAAAAAGCAATTCCGAAAGGGATTGCTTTTTTTTATGCAAAATATGCAAAAAATGAAATGAATTCTACAGAATATGAAATAAGACGTTATAGGAAAACAGGTTGATTATTCCAAAACGATAAGTCAGAAGGATGTAGTAGAAAAAAAGAATAACTTCTGTTATAATATTTAGCAGATTGTTAGGAAATTAGGAGGCTTACATTATGGCTGACAAGAAATTATATAGTATCAAAGAAGGAATTTCCGTAACAGAAGAAGTTATGGGTATTATTGCCGGACTTGCTGCTACAGAAGTAAAGGGTGTTTCTTCACTTGCAGGAAACCTTACAAACGAAGCTCTTCCAAAGGCTGGAAAGAACAAAATTGCAAAGGCAGTACGAATTGTCAATAACGATGATGAAACAGTAAACATTCGTCTTGCAGTTAATATTGAATATAACTTTGTAATTCCAGAGGTTTGCAAATCCGTTCAGGATAAGGTAAAGACTGGAGTTGAAAGTATGACTGGTATTCCAGTTCGTGAAGTTGATATTCACATCGCTACCGTTTCAGGTACAAACAAATAGAACTTTGAAAATTTAACGTGTTGGAAACAAAAGGTGTCGTTTTACATCACGACACCTTTTTTATTTTATAAAAAGAAATAGAAAGAGAAAACTATGACAAGAAGAGAAATCAGAGAAGAAATTTTTAAATTATTGTTTACTGTAGAATTCCATGAAGAAGATGAAAGAGAAGAACAGTTAGCGTTATTTATGGAAGAGGAAGCTGAAGAAGAGGCAGAAGAAATTGAAGAGCTTTCGGAAGAAGAGTTAGAGGAAGCAAATAAAGTAGCAGAAGAAGCTGCAAAGGATAAGGCCTATATTGAAAATAAGTACAACGAGGTTCTTTCTCATTTAGATGAAATTGATGCAAAGATTAATGCAAAGGTAGACAAATGGAAAACAACCCGTATGCCAAAGGTAGATCTTACAATTCTACGATTAGCTGTATATGAGATTATGTTTGATGAGGACATTCCAGAAAAAGTAGCCATTAATGAAGCAGTAGAGCTTGCAAAAAAATACGGTACAGATAAATCAGGTAGATTTGTAAATGGAGCTCTTTCTAAGGTTGTAAAAGATGAGTGATAGAAAAATCTATTCCGTATCAGAAATAACCAAATATTTTAAACAGATGGTCCGTGCAGATATGATTCTTTCTGATGTTGTTGTGGAAGGAGAAGTATCGAATCTGATTTATCATAAAACTGGCCATATCTATTTTACGCTAAAAGACCAGGGAGCTTCTTTAAGTGTAGCCATGTGGTCCAGTCGAAAAGCCAGTGGACTTACCTTTCCCATGCAGGAAGGCGATAAAGTAAAAGTTCATGGAAGTTTTGATGTTTATGAACCCAGAGGAAGCTATAGCATTATTGCTTCTCGCATTGAACAGGCAGGTCTTGGCGACTTATATCAAAAGTTTTTGAA
>JAIKXK010000178.1 GCA_024684155.1 Lachnospiraceae bacterium
AGATTACTTATTTGATATTAAATCCAATACCGCATGGAAAGAAATTAATCTACTTGGCATTGATAAGGTTTCTTCTCCAGCAGCTAGTTCTACTTTCTCATTAAATGGTAGTGAACATTCATCTTTGGCAAATACATTTACCATTAACCAGGAATTTGAAATTACCATTAAAGATGTAACACCAGAAGACCAGCCGGCACAGATTGGATTTAAGGCTAACACAGAAGCTATCGCAGATAGCGTTGACAATCTTTTGACTTCCTTCAATGGTTTCTTAGATGTAGGTCAAAAGTATTCATCAGGAAAAGGTAATAACCAGTTGCTAAATGAGATTAATGCTATTAGCCGAAGCTACGAAGATGAGTTAGCAAAGGTTGGAATCCAAATCAACGAAGACATGAGTCTTTCTTTAAATAAAGAAGCCATGGCTGGTGTGGTAACAGGAGAAGATGCAAAAGAAGCTTTTAAGACATTAAATAAATTTAAAGAAGCACTCTCAAGAGAAGCTGATAAAACTGCAGTCAACCCAATGAACTACGTTGACAAGGTTGCAGTAGAATACAAAAATCCAGGTAAGAACTTTGCGGCACCATATGCATCAAGTACTTACTCCGGACTCTTAATAGATCAAAGTTTATAAAAGAAGTTATCAAATGAGATTTTAGAGATAAATAGTTTTCTAAAATCCAGGAGGTAACTTCTTTTTTTATGTCTTTTTATTTGTCGAACAAAAAGTGGGAAATTGGGAGAATGTTCGAAGGTCTTCGGGAGCAAATTTGGCGACCTTCGGACAAAAAGCAGGAAAACGAAAAAAAGTCAGAAGGTCGCCAAAAACAAAAAGGACGACCTTCGGACAAAATCCGAGAAATTAATAAAATGTTCGAAGGTTCAAAAAAGCAAGTTGGACAACCTTCGGACAAAAAGCAGGAAAACGAAAAAAGTCAGAAGGTCGCCAAAAACAAAAAGGGCGACCTTCGGACAAAATCCGAGAAATTAATAAAATGTTCGAAGGTTCAAAAAAGCAAGTTGGACGACCTTCGGACAAAAAGCGGGAAAATCGAAAAAAGTCAGAAGGTCGCCGAAATTAAAAAGAGAGACCTTCGGACAAAAAGCAGGAAAACGAAAAAAAGTCAGAAGGTCGCCAAAAACAAAAAGGACGACCTTCGGACAAAATCCAAGAAATCACCAAAATGTCCGAAGGTGACAAAATTTAAACAGTTATAATTAATAGAAAAGAAAGAAAATAGATAAATTAAACTATCTCATGCTATAATTACTAGGAATTATAAAGAGGAAAACGACCGATAATAATAGGGGAACTTAGGAGACTATAAATGAAAATCTTATTTGCAAATTTATTTGTGTCGTTCACATCAAATAGCATTGTTGGATATCTAAAAAAGATGGGCTACGAGGTGGTAGAAAAGACTTACTATACACCAGAAGATACTTATGGAGATGAACGCCTTTTAAATATGATTGAAAAAGACGTAGTGGCAACAAGGTGTGACTGCGTATTTACTGTAAATATTTGGCCATTGGCTGCAAGAGCCTGTCACAATAAAAGAGTTCCCTATATTGCCTGGAGCTATGACAGTCCACAAAATCTCCCGACTAATCAGGATCTTGATTATGATACGAACTTCTTATTTATTTTTGATAGAGCGGAAGTGGAATTATATCATAAAGAAGGAATTGAACAGGTTTATCACATGCCTTTAGCAGCGGATATAGAACGCTGGGATAAAATAAAGACTGGAAGTAGTGCGGCAGGAAAAGTATCTACCGGAAGTGGAAAAAATGCATCTACAGAAAGTAAAATAGATGGAAACACAATTGGAAAAAAATACGATGTTTCTCTACTTGGAACACTTTATGAGTCTACTCTTCCTATGCTTTTGTCTGGAATGAATGAGTATCATAGTGGATATGTAAGTGGGCTAGTAGAAGCACAGAAGAAAATCTATGGTTATTTTTTAGTAGATGATCTTTTGACAGATGAGTTTATGAAAAGCTTGAACCAGCAGTTTCGAGAAAAGAATCCCAAAATGGGTGAAGTTTCAAAAAAACAGATGGCGTACTCTATCGGAAGCTATTTGACTTATATAGAAAGATTGTCGCTACTTCGACTTTTAGGAAGTCGAGCAGATGTGCATTTATTTTCTTCTAAGATTAAAGAGGAAACACTTCCTTTATTAAAAGATATTTCCATTCATGACTGGGTTAGTTATGAAGAGGGAATGCCAAAGGTGTTTAAGGAATCGAAAATAAATTTGAATCCTTCTCTTCGAGTGATTCGCTCAGGCATATCTCTAAGATGCATGGACGTTTTGGGGTGCGGTGGATTTTTGCTTTCCTCTTATCAGCCAGAGATGGCGGAGTATTTTGTGCCAGATGAGGAAGTGGTGTTGTATGATTCTATGGAGGATGCAGTGGAAAAGACTATGTTTTATTTAGAACATGATGATATTCGCGAAGCAATTGCCCATAATGGATATGAAAAGGTGAAGGCAGAATTTAATTATCCGAAACAATTGAAACAAGTATTTAAAACAGTAGGGCTAGAATCATAAGTGTAATTTACACTGATATAATTATAGACAGAAAAAAGGTAGTACGAAACCCGGGAAACAGAAAGTTACAAACCGGGAAATTATAAAGATTAGAATTCAGGGAATTAGAATATAAAAAACTGAAAATCAGATAGTTAAAAAATTAGGAAAAGTAAAATGAAAGTATTGGTATACCGTTACGGAAGTATTTGCGAACCGGATGTGTTGCAAACGTTTCGTGAAATGGGATTTGAAGTAGAGGAATATAATAAAGAAATTACAAAAAAGGATGAAAAGCCTGCAACAATTGTAAGAGAGTTTGGTGACTATTTGATGGACCATTCTTGTGACTGTATTTTTTCAATTAACTTTTTCCCATATGTTTCTGAAGTGGCAAATTTATTTCATATAAGATACTTATGCTGGATTGTGGATTCTCCGGTAATGGAACTTTATTCTACCGCAATTCAAAATGAGTGGAATCGGGTGTTCTTATTTGATAAAGCTCTGTTTGAAGAAATTGCACCATTAAATCCTGGAAAGGTTTTTCATTTGCCACTGGCTGCAAATGTGAAAAATAAAGAGGAACTTTTTCAAAAGACATCTTCTACTACTAGAAGAAAGTTTTCTCATGAGGTAGCCTTTGTAGGATCTTTGTATACGGAAAAATGTCCTTACGATAAGTTGTCAAAAGATGCACCGGCGACTTTGACGGGATATTTAGACGGAATTATGGCAGCCCAGGAAAAGGTGTATGGATATTATTTTGTGGAAGATCTTTTGACGGATGAGATTGTGGAAGAATTCATGAAATATTTTCCTACCTTTTATCGTTATCCAGAAAAAAGTTTTCTGACGGATAAAAGAACCCTGTCACAATTATATATAGGAAATAAAATTTCAGCGAATGAGAGGGTGCATACTTTTACACATCTTTCAAAGAAGTTTGATGTTTCTATTTATACAGCTAGTGATACTTCTTATATAGAAGGAATTCATAATATGGGCCTGGCAAAATCTTTGACAGAGATGCCAATTATTTTCCATCAGTCAAAGATTAATTTAAACATTACATCAAAGGCCATACGGTATGGACTGCCACTTCGTATTTTTGATATTTTAAGTTGTGGTGGATTTGTACTTTCAAATTATCAGCTGGAGATTCCGGAACTGTTTACTCCAGGAGAAGATCTTGTGATGTATGGAAGCCAGGAAGAGATGGATGATTTGATTGCGTATTATCTGGAGCATGAGGAGGAAAGAAAGGCCATAGCAGCAAACGGACTTGAAACCTTAAAAAAGAATTACACCTATGAACAGCAATTAAGTAAACTAATGCTAAAGGCATATGAGGTATAAAGAATCCGAAAAAGAATTGACAGACCTAGTCTTCCGTGGTATAGTATTCGGGCGATGGAAGATTTTAGGTCTTTTTTTTATGCTCAAAATTTGAGATGGAAAATGACCGCAAACCTACTAAAAATAAGAAAGTTGAGGTGGAAGTTGTGCGTACAAAAATTACTTTAGCTTGCACAGAGTGCCAGCAGAGAAATTACAATCTGACAAAAGACAAAAAGACGCATCCTGACCGCATGGAAA
>JAIKXK010000205.1 GCA_024684155.1 Lachnospiraceae bacterium
GTCCTGAAAAAAAGTTTCATTCACTGGATGAACTGGCGAGTCAAATTCAGGAAGATATAAAGAGTGCGAAAGCGTATTTTCAATAGATGTTACAAATATGTTACAAGATATTTCGAAATGTATTGACTTTTTTGCATTTCGTTGTTATACTCGAAAAGGTTGTTAGAACAGTAGTATGAAGATGCTACTGTTTTTTGTTGAAACAATAACGTATCGAAAGGTTATTAAAGAATGAAAAGAAACAATGTTATTCAGGCTTTTTCAGTTGCATGTTGCGGAGTCCTTATTTTAGGATTTTGCTTTAATACTCAGGAGTCACTATCAAGTGTTTCTGCAAAAAGCTCAAAAACAGCAGGTATTTCAGATGTTATATCTGTAAATGTTGAAAAAGATTCAGAAACATATGCAACTCTTTTGGCATCTGCTTCTGATGTAACAGCTACTGGAACAACAGAAAGTACTGAAACATATGGTTATACAAATATCGGAATTGCTCAAGTAGATGGAAACTTAAATGTTAGAGCAGAGGCTTCAGAATCTGGAGATATTGTAGGTAAACTTCCAAACGGTGCTGCTTGTGAAGTAATTGCTGTTTCAGATGGTTGGGCTCAGATTTCTTCTGGTGAAGTAGAAGGATATGTTAGTGCGGATTATTTAGTAACAGGAGATGAAGCTGTTACTTTAGCAAATGAATTAGCAGCATTAGTTGCTACAGTAACTGGTGATGGACTTCGTATTCGAGCAGAGGCTTCTACTGATTCAGAAATTATTATTAATTTAAGCTCAGGTGAAAAACTTGAAGTGGAAGAGGATTTAGGAGACTGGATTAAGGTTTCTGTTGATGGTGAAGAAGGCTATGTTTCAGCTGAGTATGTAAGTGTTGCAGAAGAGTTACAGGATGCTATGACCCTAGAGGAAATTACCTATGGAGAAGGTGTTTCTGATGTGAGAGTTGCGTTGGTAAACTTTGCATTACAGTTTGTAGGAAACCCATATGTTTGGGGTGGAACATCTCTGACGAATGGTTGTGATTGTTCTGGATTTGTATTAAGTGTATATGCAAACTATGGAATCTATTTACCACACTCATCCAGATCTCAGGCTGGTTATGGCACAAAGATTTCTGCTTCTGAAGCTCAACCAGGAGATTTATTCTTCTATGGAAGTGGAAGTATTTCCCATGTTGCTATCTATATTGGTAATGGACAGATTGTACATGCATCCAATAAGCGTACAGGTATTAAGATTTCAAGTGCTTACTATAGATCACCTTTAAAGGTTGTAAGTCTTTTAGGATAATTAATTTTATTAAATATGTTTACAAAAGGGCTTCTAATATGTTAGAATGCCCTTTGTGTGAGTTTACCCTTACTCAGTGGATTGGAAACTCCAACCGACACTTAGTAAGAGGCGTATTATTAAGATCAGGAGGATATTAAAATGATCACAAAAGAAAAGAAACAGGCTATCATTGCAGAGTATGCTACAACAGCTGGAGACACAGGTTCACCAGAAGTTCAGGTTGCAGTTTTGACAGCCAGAATCGCAGAATTAACCGAGCATTTAAAGGAGAACCCTAAGGATCATCATTCACGTAGAGGACTTCTTAAGATGGTAGGTAAGAGACGTAACCTTCTTAAATATTTAAAGAATACAGATATTGAAAGATATCGTTCATTAATCGAAAGATTAGGTCTCAGAAAATAATTTTGTTTTTAAGAGCGGGGTATTTTTATATTCCGCTCTAATTTTAATTGCAGGCATTTGTTCCGAGACCACTGTAAATATAAGGAGCCTATCCTTGTATTCCCAGTAGTTTCGGTTGCCTGCTAAAGATAATATTATGATTGCTATGGAGGATAATTATGGCAGCAAAAACATTTACAATGGATCTTGCTGGACGTACTTTACGTGTAGACGTAGGTCGTGTAGCAGCACAGGCTAATGGCGCAGTTTTAATTCAGTACGGTGAAACAACGGTACTTTCAACTGCAACTGCATCAGATAAGCCAAGAGAAGGAATTGATTTCTTCCCTCTTTCAGTAGAGTTTGAAGAAAAGTTATATTCTGTAGGAAAAATCCCTGGTGGATTTAACAAGCGTGAAGGAAAGGCTTCTGAAAACTCAGTACTTACTGCCCGTGTAATCGATAGACCTATGCGTCCTTTATTCCCTAAGGACTTCAGAAATGATGTTACATTAAATAACATGGTAATGTCAGTTGATCCTGAATGTCGTCCTGAAGTGGTAGCTATGCTTGGTACTGCTATGGCAGCTACTATTTCGGATATTCCATTTGATGGTCCTTGTGCTATGACACAGGTTGGAATGATTGACGGAGAATTCATCATTAACCCATCTCAGGAACAGTGGGATAAGGGAGATTTAAAATTAACAGTAGCTTCTACAAGCGAAAAGGTAATCATGATTGAAGCTGGTGCAAATGAAATACCAGAAGATAGAATGATTGAAGCTATTTATAAAGCTCATGATGTAAACCAGACCATTATTGCTTTCATCAATGAGATGGTAGCAGAAGTAGGTAAGGAGAAATTCAGCTATACTTCATGTGCAATTCCTGAAGAAATGTTTGCAAAGATGAAGGAAATTGTTCCTCCTTTGGAAATGGAAGAAGCTGTATTTACTGATGTAAAGCAGGATAGAGAAGCAAATGTAAAGGCTATCACAGAAAAGTTAGAAGAAGCATTTGCTGATAATGAAGAATGGCTTAATGTTTTAGGCGAAGCTGTTTACCAGTATGAAAAGAAGACGGTACGTAAGATGATTTTAAAGGATCACAAGCGTCCTGATGGAAGAGCAATTGATCAGATTCGTCCTCTTGCTGCAGAAATTGATTTAATTCCTAGAGTTCATGGTTCAGCTATGTTTACTCGTGGACAGACACAGATTTGTGATATTGTTACACTTGCTCCTTTATCAGAAGCACAGCGTATTGATGGTTTGGATGGATTTGTTACTGAAAAACGTTACATGCATCAGTATAACTTCCCTTCATACTCTGTAGGTGAGACAAAACCATCTCGTGGACCTGGACGTCGTGAAATCGGACATGGTGCCTTAGCTGAAAGAGCACTTCTTCCTGTACTTCCTTCAGTAGAAGAGTTCCCTTACACCATTCGTGCTGTATCTGAAACATTTGAATCAAATGGTTCTACATCAATGGCTTCTACCTGTGCATCTTGTATGTCACTTATGGCTGCTGGTGTACCAATTAAGAAAATGGTTGCAGGTATTTCTTGTGGTCTTGTTACAGGCGATACTGATGATGATTATTTAGTACTTACAGATATCCAAGGATTGGAAGATTTCTTTGGAGATATGGACTTTAAGGTTACTGGTACAAAAGATGGTATTACAGCAATCCAGATGGATATTAAGATCCATGGTTTGACACGTCCTATCGTTGAAGAAGCAATTCGTCGTACAAGAGAAGCAAGATTCTTCATTATGGATACTTGTATGTCTAAGGCAATTGATAAGCCTCGTGAAACAGTAAATGCTTATGCACCTAAGATTGTTCAGATTCAGATTGATCCAGCTAAGATTGGTGATGTTGTAGGACAGCGCGGTAAGACTATTAATGAGATTATTGATCGTACTGGTGTTAAGATTGATATTACTGATGAAGGTGCTGTATCAGTTTGTGGTACTGACAAAGAAAAGATGGACGAAGCAATCAAGATGATTAACATCATTACTACTGAATTTGAAAAAGGTCAGAAGTTTACTGGTAAAGTTGTTAGCATTAAAGAATTTGGTGCTTTCGTTGAATTTGCTCCTGGTAAAGAAGGAATGGTTCACATTTCTAAGATTGCCAATGAACGTATTGAACATGTGGAAGATGTGCTTACCCTTGGAGATACCGTTACGGTTGTTTGCCTTGGAAAAGACAAAATGGGTAGAATTAGCTTCTCTATGAAAGACGTTGAAGCATAAAATATTTTTGGCGCATCCTTATAAATAGGATGCGCTATTTTTATTTAAGGGGATAAGATGGATAAAGATGTTTTTGTTAGAATAGAAGAGTTGATGCCACAGTTTTCAAAAGGCCAAAAGAAATTAGGAGAATACATTTTAAATTCCTATGAAAAAGTAGTGAAATTACAAGCTTTTAAACTAGGTGAAGTGGTAGGAGTTAGTGAATCTACGGTGGTTCGATTTGCTGTTTCTTTAGGTTATGAAGGCTATCCTGAATTTCAAAAAGCACTAGAAAAAGATGCACTGAAAAAAATGAATTCGCTGAAACGACTGGAGATGGCATCCTATCGTTTAGGAGAACAGTCTGTATTAAATGCTGTGTTAACATCAGATATAAATAAAATCAAAGAAACATTAAGTTCAATTGAAGAAGATACATTTACAAAGGCTGTGGATTCTATCTGTATCGCTAAAAAAGTGTATGTAGTTGGAATTCGAAGTTGTGCTCCTTTAGCTTCATTTTTGGCCTTTTATTTAAATTTAATGTTTGATAATGTGATTTTATTAGAGACAAATAATCCTAGCGAATTACTTGAACAAATGATTCATATGGATGTCAGGGATGTTTTAGTAGCAATTTCATTCCCTCGATATTCTATTAGTACCCAAAGAGCCTGTGAATATGCTCATAAAAGTAAAGCAAAGGTCATTACTTTAACAGATTCATTAACTACACCTTTAGCTCCTTTTACGGATTATACAATTACTGCAAAATCAGATATGGCTTCTATTGTGGATTCTTTAGTGGCTCCTCTTTCTGTGATTAATGCCTTAGTTGTAGCAATCTCAATGAAGAAGCAGAGTGAAGTTTCAGAAACTTTTAAAAAGTTGGAAAATCTTTGGGATAAATATGATTTTTATAATCAAGAGGAAAATATATAAATGAGTAATGTAGTTGTAATTGGTGGTGGAGCAGCAGGAATGATGGCTTCTTATAGCGCAGGGATGTGCGGCCACAATGTACTTCTTTTGGAAAAAAATGAGAAACTAGGGAAGAAAATCTATATTACAGGGAAGGGTAGATGTAATTTTACCAATGCTTGTGATATTTCAGATTTCTTTAAGAATATTGTAACGAATGAGAAGTTTTTATACAGCAGTCTGTATACCTTTTCTCCGGATCAAATGATGGAATTTATAAAACAGCATGGTACACCTATAAAGGTGGAGAGAGGAAATCGTGCTTTTCCAGTATCTGATCACGCTTCAGATATTACAAAGGCGCTATCTGCTGCTATGAAGGAGGTAGGAGTAAAAGTCCGATTAAATACTGCTGTTACAAAGATTTTAGTCGAAAATCAAAAAGTGGTTGGCGTGAAGTTGAAAAATAATGAGACGATAGTTTGTGATCACGTAATTCTTGCTTCAGGAGGAAATTCTTATCAAAGCACAGGTTCCAATGGAGACGGCTATGGATTCGCCAGAAATTTAAATCTTAAGGTTTGTGATATAGCTCCTGCTTTGGTACCATTAGAGACAAAAGAAGATGATATCCTAAGTCTACAGGGCCTTTCCTTGAAGAATGTATCATTAAAAGTCTGTGATGAGAAAAAGACATATTATGATGATTTTGGGGAGATGCTGTTTACTCATTTTGGAATTAGCGGCCCCTTAGTATTATCTGCGTCTTCTTATGTAACAAAAGTGTTAAAAAAGAAAGATTTAAAGGCTTATATCGATTTGAAACCGGCTTTAACCTATGATAAATTGGAACAAAGAATTCTTCGTTTAATAAAAGATAATCCGAAAAAGGGTATTTTATTTTTACTAAAAGATATGCTCCCTGGAAAATTAGCTGAAGTATGTTCAAATCGCCTAGATATTTCTTTAGAGAAACATTTATGTGACATTACAAAGGAAGAACGAAATCAAATCATTTTGATGTTAAAAGGATTTGAATTAACCATTACAAATACAAGAGGATTTAAAGAAGCGATTGTGACACAAGGCGGTATAGATGTAAAGGAACTAAATCCTTCTACCATGGAAGTAAAATCCATAAAGGGGTTATCTATTTGTGGTGAGGTTTTAGATGTGGATGCCCTTACGGGAGGATTTAACTTACAAATTGCTTTTTCTACCGGTTACTTAGCTGGTATAAGTATAGAATAACAAGATAAAGGAGATTGTTATGGCGTTTAATGTAGCAATAGATGGACCTGCTGGAGCAGGAAAAAGTACCATTGCAAAAAGATTAGCAAAGGAATTAGATTTTATTTATGTAGATACAGGAGCTATGTATCGAGGAATTGCTCTTTATATGATTCAGAATGGGATTGACGGAAATAATGAAGATGCAGTTTCGAAAGAAGTTGAAAATGTAAATGTTTCTATTGCCTATGAAAAGGGAGCACAAAAAGTTCTTTTAAATGGTGAAGATGTATCTGGTAAAATTCGTACGGAAGAAGTAAGTGCTATGGCTTCAAAGACTTCTGCATATAAGGCAGTACGTGAAAAATTATTAGATTTACAACGCGATATGGCATCTCAAAATAATGTGTTAATGGATGGCCGAGATATAGGAACTACAATTTTACCTAATGCAGATGTAAAGATTTACCTGACAGCTTCCGTTGAAACTAGAGCAAAAAGAAGATACGACGAGTATATTGCAAAGGGTGAAAGTTGTGATTTAAAAGCCATAGAAGAAGACATTAAAACAAGAGATCATAATGATATGACAAGAGAAATATCACCTTTAAAAAAAGCGGAAGATGCTATAGAAGTAGATTCTTCTTATATGACCATAGATGAAGTGGTAGAGGAAATCAAAACTATTTGTAAAGAGAAGATGTAAATATGGGAATTATATTAGCAAAAAGTGCGGGATTTTGTTTTGGTGTAAAACGAGCTGTAGAAATTGTGGAGAATCAAATACAAAAAAGTCCTGAGAAAAAAATTTATACCTATGGTCCAATAATTCATAATGAAATTGTGGTTTCTGAATTTGAAGCAAATGGTGTTTCTGTTATCGAAGAAAATAGTGACCTTAGTTCTATTGAACCAGGAATTGTAATTATTAGATCTCACGGTGTTTCAAAAAAAGTCATCGAAGATTTAGAAAGTTATGGATTTGAAATTGTGGATGCCACCTGTCCTTTTGTTTTAAAAATTCATAAGCTAGTTCAGAAGTTTGATGATGAGGGATTAGAGATAATTATTGTTGGAAATGAGACTCATCCAGAGGTGGAAGGTATCATTGGTTGGATACCAAGTGGACAATACAATTGTATATCTTCAATCGAAGATTTTGAAAACTTAAACATTAGTCTAGACAAAAAGATAGGTATCGTATCTCAAACCACTTTTAACTATGATAAATTTCAAGAATTGGTTGAAATAATTAGACAAAAAGGGTATGATATATGTGCTAAAAATACAATTTGTTCTGCGACGGAAGAAAGACAAAAGGAAGCTGTTGAGATTTCAAAAAATGTCGGTGCAATGATCGTCATTGGAGGAAAGTCTTCATCGAATTCCAGAAAGCTTTATGAAATCTGCAAAGCAAATTGTGACAATACTTACTTTATACAGACAGACAGTGATCTTGATTTGTCGGTACTTCAATCCATTGACGATGTAGGTATTACAGCGGGGGCTTCCACCCCAAAGAAAATTATTGAGGAGGTTCAAAAGAAATGTCAGAAATGAGTTTTG
>JAIKXK010000215.1 GCA_024684155.1 Lachnospiraceae bacterium
TTTTTGGAATGATCCTGAGGCGTCAACAAAAAAGACAAAAGAATTAAAAAGCATGAAGGATGACCTTCGCATCTATGATTCTTTGGAAGAGTTATACGGAGATATCGAGGCCTATATTGAACTTGGTAATGAAGAGGAAGACCCTGATATAGTAGAAGAAGCAAAAACTACTTTTGAGGAGTTTTTAAATTCCCTGGAACAGATTCGAATGAAAACTCTTTTGTCTGGAGAGTATGATAGCGAGTCTGCCATTGTTACCCTTCATTCAGGAGCAGGTGGAACGGAGGCCTGTGATTGGGTGTCTATGTTATATCGTATGTATACTAGATGGGCAGAACGCCATGGATTTTCCCTTGAGGTGCTAGATTATTTGGATGGAGATGAAGCAGGGATTAAAGCAGTTACCTTCCAGGTAAACGGAGAGAATGCCTATGGACTTTTAAAATCAGAAAAAGGAATTCATCGCCTGGTTCGAATTTCACCATTTAATGCCCAGGGAAAACGTCAAACTTCTTTTGCATCCTGTGATGTTATGCCAGATATTGAAAAAGATTTGGATGTGGAAGTAAAAGACGAGGATATTCGTATTGATACCTATCGTTCTTCAGGAGCAGGTGGACAGCATATTAATAAAACATCCTCTGCTATTCGAATCACGCACTTTCCTACAGGAATTGTGGTGCAGTGTCAGAATGAACGTTCGCAGCACATGAACAAAGATAAGGCAATGCAGATGTTAAAAGCGAAACTTTATCTTTTAAAAGAAGAGGAAGAAGCTAAAAAGCAGGCTGGTATTCGTGGTGAGGTTTCTGATATTGGATGGGGAAACCAAATCCGTTCTTATGTAATGCAACCATATACCATGGTAAAGGATTTAAGAACCGGGGAAGAAACAGGAAATGTGGATGCTGTCATGGATGGTGCTCTAGATCCGTTTATGAATGCTTATTTGAAGTGGATGTCTCTAGGCTGTCCTGCAAGAAATACACAGGATGCAGATTAAATTATATAAGTGATTTAAAAGATCTTTGAAGTATTCAAAGGTCTTTTTATTTTGCCTGTTTACAGAAGATTTACTAAAAAGGGGATAATGTGTAATGAGAAGGACTTTGCCTTAAATTTATAAGAAGATGTTTTAGAAAAATGTATGGATGAGGTGAGAGGAATGATTCATGTATTGGTAGTTGAGGATGATAAAGAATTAAATAATGCGGTGTGCAGACATTTAGGAATGAATGGTTATGAGGTAGTAGGGACTTATGGAGCAAGAGAAGCTTTAGATATTTTATATAGTACAAAAATCGATATTATTCTAACGGATGTTATGATGCCAGAAATGGATGGGCTTTCTTTTATTGAAACCGTGAGAAAAGAAGATTCGGATATACCGGTAATTTTTATGACAGCCTTAGATGATATGGGTACCAAGAGAAAAGGGTATGAAATAGGAATAGATGACTATATTACAAAACCCATTGTTTTAGATGAATTAGTTCTTCGAATGGAAGCACTTTTAAGAAGAGCAAAAATTGCAAGTTCGAAAAAATTAGAAATTGGAAACCTGATATTAGATGAAGAGGAAATGAGTGTCTGTCTGGATGGAGAAGAGATTCCATTGACCATTCGGGAGTTTCGTATTTTGTATAAACTCCTTTCCAATCCAAAACATACCTTTACAAGAAGCCAGCTTATGGATGAGTATGTGGGAATTGAAAATGAAAGCGGTTTAAGAACTGTGGATGTTCATATTACAAATATTCGATCAAAATTTAGTGGCTGTGATTGCTTTGAAATTTTAACAGTAAGAGGTATGGGGTATAAGGCGGTGACTCAGTCATGAAAATGTCAAAACAGTGGATGGTAGTGATGGGGGTATTAAATGTAATTAGTGGCTCCTGTATTTTAATATTTTTAAAATTTATAGATACATCTTTTGTACCGGCAAATGCAGAAGTACTATATGGTGTTGTGACACTGGCCTGTTATTTATTTGTTATCAGTATGCTCATTAAATTAGCCATTGACTGGTATCGTCAAAAGAAAATGGATGAGCCTATTGAACAGCTATGCCAAGGGGCAAGAGAAGTTGCTTCTGGAAATTATGATATTGAACTGCAGAGAAAAGAAACACTTAGTTTTGATGAAACGGATGAATTTTGTCAGCTTTTCGAAGATTTTAATTTGATGGTAAAGGAACTTGCCAGTACAGAAATGCTAAAAAAGGATTTTGTGTCTAATGTTTCCCATGAATTAAAAACTCCATTATCTGTTATTTCTAGCTATGCTACCATTATGCAAAGTGATGGCATATCAGAAGAGGAGAGGAAAATGTATGCATCAAAAATAGGAGATGCTGCAGAAAATCTATCTGTCCTTGTAGCAAATATTTTGCAGCTCAATCGATTGGATAATCAAAAAATAAAACCGGATATGGAAAAGTATAATCTCAGCGAACAATTAAGTCGCTGTGCTTTAGGGTTTGAACAGGTATGGGAAGATAAAAATATCAATGTCACTGTGGATTTTGATCAAAATATTATATTAAAAAATGATGAAGCACTACTGGATATTGTATGGAATAACTTGATTTCAAATGCACTGAAGTTTACGCGAACAGGTGGGGAAGTGCATATTAGTGCGAAGGAAAAATCACAAAAAGTTGTGGTATGTGTGGAAGATAGTGGCTGTGGAATGGAAAGAAAAGAAGTGGAACACATCTTTGACCGATTTTATCAGGCGGATACTTCCCGGGCTACGGAAGGAAATGGATTGGGTCTGGCTTTGGTCTCTCATATTTTGTGTTTGCTGGGTGGAGAAATACAGGTGGAAAGTCAAAAAGATATAGGAACAAAGATGATTGTTTCTTTTATTTACCAAACTTAACAATTTCTTAATGAAAATCACATAAAACCTTAATGATAGAGATTTATGATATCTCTATCATTTTTATTTGGAGGTGATTCTTATGGCAGCAAGTGAAAAAATACAAAAGATGGCAGAGAATATCACAGACTTTAATGTGGATCTGGCTGCAAAAACTGCCGAGTTTAATTACAAGGGCGCAAAGAAAGGTTTTAAACGAGCAGAAAAGGGTTTTGAAAAAGCGGAAAGAGCCCATATGAAAACTGTAGAAAAAATACTCAAAAGAGTAGATGCTATAGATGAAGAGGAAGAGGGTGACGATTATGAAGAAGAGTAAAAGATTAGCAGTAGTGTTATCAGCTTTATTATTATGTTGTTTTATGGCAACAGGATGCACGAAGGAAGAAGTAACTACTAGTTTAAATGGT
>JAIKXK010000260.1 GCA_024684155.1 Lachnospiraceae bacterium
TATCCGCCTTTACAAACACTTCTACTGTATTTGTTACAATATCATTTACCGCCTCACAAAGTACTTCCATTTCGTGCTTTGCCGTCTTGCTGAATCGATACCCTTTCTCATTCATTTCCATGGCGCACTCTGCAATATTTAAAGAATGGTCAGAAATACGCTCAAAATCACTAATACTGTGAAGCATCTGTGTGGATACACGGCTATCTTTTGCGGATAAGTTCTTTCCTGACAGTTTTACAAGATAAGCACTTAAGGCATCATCATACTCATCCACCCCTACTTCTAAATCCTGTACTCTCTGAATAGCCTTTTTGTCGTATTCAAACAGTGTACCATTGGCAAGCAAAATACCTTCTCTTGTCTTATCAGCCATTTCAAAGGCTTTTTGTCTACATACCTCTACAGCAAAGCCAGGACGTTCTAAGAAGCGTTCATCAATCATAACACGCTTTGGTGGAAGGACATCTTCTTCTCCACCTTTTCCCTCTGGAATAGTAATCTCTGCCAAATGAACTAACTTATCTGCAAAAGGATAAAGCACAAGCGTAGCAAAGATATTAAATAAACTATGGATAACTGCTATACCAGCTGCATTTGCTGCTGTATTCAAAAAGGCAAAATGAATTACCACATTCAATGAATAAAAGACAGTCATAAAAATGACCGTACCTATTAAGTTAAAGTATAAATGCACCATAGCAGCTCGTTTCGCGTTTTTATTAGCTCCAATAGCTGAAATAATTGATGTTACACAAGTTCCAATGTTTTGTCCCATAATAATAGGTAGTGCTACAGAATAATTTACAGCACCAGTTGCACATAAAGCCTGTAAAATACCGACAGAAGCAGAAGAACTTTGAATCACTGCTGTAAGAATTGCACCAATGGCCATTCCAAGAATTGGATTTGTAAAAGCAGTCATCATACTTGTAAATCCTTCATTATCAGCTAAACCTGAAACAGAATCACTCATAGTTTCCATTCCAAACATTAAAATGGCAAAGCCTAGTAAAATTCCACCAACATCCTTCTTTTTTGACTCCTCTTTTCCTGTCATCATAAGAATAATACCAATCACAGCCAGGATTGGTGAAAATGATGAAGGTTTTAAAAGCTGAAGCACTAAACTGCTACCTTCAATGGCAGTTAAAGAAAGTAACCAGGAAGTTATGGTAGTACCAATATTTGCACCCATAATAATTCCAACTGCCTGAGTTAGTTTCATAATACCGGAGTTAACAAAACCTACTACCATAACAGTTGTAGCAGATGATGACTGAATCACAGCCGTAACACCTGCCCCCAGCAGTACAGCAAAAATTCGCTTGGAGGTTAGTTTTTCTAACACGCCTTCTAGCTTACTTCCTGCCATTTTCGATAGACCGTTTCCCATAGCATTCATTCCATACAAAAACAGGGCCAGGCCTCCTATCATATTTAATAAATCAAAAATATCCATTTCTTACCTCGTTTCGAATAACATAGTCTTACACATACGATAATAATTGCCTTAGGTAAAATTATCGATATGTTTATGTAAAATCTATGTAAAATTTTCACCTTCCAAATCCTATTAAGCCTGAATGTTTTTAAAATCTTGATTAAACAAATTATTCGTATTATACTTATACCGTTTGTTTGAAAGGAAGAAAAATGAAAAAATACGCAGAGTTATTTTTTACTATGCTAAAAATAGGGCTTTTTACTTTTGGTGGCGGATATGCCATGATTGCTCTTCTAGAAAATGAATTTATTTTTAAAAAGAAATGGATTGATAAAGATACCTTCTTAGATATGGTGGCCATTGCAGAATCTACACCTGGTCCCATTGCTATCAATGCTGCAACTTATATTGGATATACCCACCTTGGCTTCTTCGGTGCCTTATGTGCCACAATCGCCGTAAGTATTCCATCTTTTATTATTATTTATCTGATTTCTCTTTTCTTTGATGCATTTTTAGCATTTCCTTTAGTGAGCTATGCATTTAAGGGCATCCAGGTTTGTGTCATTTACTTAATTTTATCTGCTGGGCTTCGACTTTTAAAATCCATGGAAAAGTCTCCTCTTGCAATTTTTATATTAATCAGCGTTATTGCAGGAATGCTTCTCACTTCTTTTTTTGCCATCAATTTTTCTACCATTTACTATATTTTAATCTCTGGTATTGTTGGTATTTTTGCCTACTTAATTATGGAAATTAAATCGAAGAAGGAGGAGCATTCATGATTTACCTTGAACTATTTTTCACGTTCTTAAAAATAGGTGCCGTTTCCTTCGGTGGTGGATATGGAATGATTTCTCTTATTCGGGAAGAAGTAGCAGCCCATCATTGGTTGGCAGAAGAAGATCTTTTAAATATGATTGCTGTATCAG
Source organism: Lachnospiraceae bacterium (assembly GCA_024684155.1). Lineage (GTDB taxonomy): Bacteria > Bacillota > Clostridia > Lachnospirales > Lachnospiraceae > JAILEN01. Next base: position 2,380 of record JAIKXK010000260.1, read on the forward strand.
AATCGACCCCAGGGCCATTGGCTGTTAATATGGCTACCTTTATTGGTTCCACCCAGGGAGGCGTTTTAGGTTCTCTGATAGCTACCTTCGGTGTTGTACTTCCTTCATTTCTAATTATTTTACTGATTGCCGCAGTCATTCGTAACTTATTAAAGTATAAAGGTGTCCAGGGATTTTTAAAGGGTGTTCGTCCTGGTGTTATAGGCCTTATTTTAGCTACTGCTATCACCCTGTTTTTTAGCACCCTGTTAAACATAACCGATGTTTCTTCCAAGCCAAGTTTAAACCTAAGAGGAATTATCATTTTTCTTTTTTTGATTGGTTGTAATGTTTTCTATAAGAAAAAAAGACAGAAAAAACTATCTCCCATTTTTCTAATCGTTCTTTCCGCCTTTTTCGGTATTGTATTTTATTCTATTTAACAGAAATCCAGCCTCTTTTCAGACTGCGTTTAAAATCCCAGCTTTCTTTAAAAAACTCATCTGTTTTGGTGGTCTCATCCCGAAGAAGCTGGTAGTTCCAATAGAACCAACCTGCCGTATCTTCCCAGGCTACTTGTTCCATTTCAGAAATCACGTTAAAACGTTTTTTTCGTTCTTTTTCTTCTAAACTTTCATTGGCAGCATAACGATTACAAATACACCATTCTCCCACAATAACAGGAATAGCCTTTCCCACATGTCTTAAACGGAGTCTATCAATCCATAAATAAATATTGTAAACAAAAGGTTTATGAATTGGCACAAAGTTTTCCATGGCAAAAATATAAATGTGGGTATCTAAAAATACGTTTTCCATGTGATTCTTTTTGAAAAAACGATTCCATGATCCCAGGCGAAATCCATCATGAAAGACAATGGCTACTTCCTTTGGTAAAATCTTTCGAAGCTCATCATATGCTCTTTTATAAAAAACTTTTAGAAAGGACATTGGAACAAAAGAAGACCCTTTTCCTTCTTCCGGATCCACCCACTTATTATGGGTAGGAGATGTCATATAAACCGGAAAACTAATGGGTTCATTTACAACTTCTATTCCAAACAAAGCACTTCTATCCTTATAGCGCTCTGCTAATCTTTTTAACACGTCTAAAACAAAATCTACTTCTTCTGGCTGCTTATGCCATTTACATACTACACCTGGCAGCCAAAACGGTTATGACAATGGCGGAATCTGTGGAGTCTGTAAATGGCATAAGCAGCCAGAAGAAGTAGACTTTGTTTTAGATGTGTTAAAAAGATTAGCAGAGCGCTATAAGGATAGAAGTGCTTTATTTGGAATAGAAGTGGTAAATGAACCTATCAGTTTTCCTGTATATATGACATCTCCTACCCATAATAAGTGGGTGGATCCGGAAGAAGGAAAAGGG
>JAIKXK010000312.1 GCA_024684155.1 Lachnospiraceae bacterium
ATCCATCGAAAAGGTTTTATCGTGTTTTGTATATACGCCTACATTTATAATTTCAAACATGCCACACCTCATAAAATAGCAGAATATGTTATATGAAAATTCTATATGTTATTGTTTGTCTCCGTCAAGAAAATTATGATGATAAAAGATAAATTAAATCGCTTATTTAAGGAGATTATATGAAAGATAAAAACTGGGCAGAAGAAATTGCCACAAAGATTTTTGAAAAGGAAAAAGAAGTTGTAGCACGAAATTATAACAGAATTCCTTATACCACAGAAATGGGGAGATTTGACGACTGGTCAGATGATGACAAAATCTGTTGGTGGACCAATGGCTTTTGGGCAGCAATGCTTTGGCAGTTATACTACGCCTTTTCTGAAGATTCATTTAAGGAGTGTGCCCTTGGTATTGAAGAAAAGCTGGATAAAAACCTTATGAACTATATGGGTATGGATCACGATAGTGGGTTTAAGTGGCTTCTCACTTCAGGTGCTAATTTTGAACTGACAAAAAGTGAGGAAGCAAAAAATCGCTTTATGTTAGCTGCCGCAAATCTTGCTGGTCGATTCAATTTAAGTGCCAGCCTGATCCGTGCCTGGAATGATCCTGGAAACGGTGACACTGCTGGATGGGCTATTATTGATTGTATGATGAATCTCCCTCTTTTATATAAGGCCTCTGAATTAACAAAAGATCCAAGATTCACACAAATCGCCACTGCTCATGCTGCTCGGGCTATGAATGTGTTTATTCGTGAAGATGGTTCCTCCCATCATATTATTACCTTTGATCCAAATACAGGGGATCTTTTAAAACCTCTGGGAGGACAGGGAATGGAAGAAGGTTCTTCCTGGACTAGAGGTCAGTCCTGGGCTTTGTATGGTTTTAGTTTAAGTTATCTTCATACCAAACAGAAAGACTATTTGGATACTGCAATCAGGGTGGCCGATTATGTTTTATCTCAAATTCCAGACAACTTTCATATCCCCGTAGATTACTGCCAGCCAAAGGATATTGCCTGGGAAGATGATACTGCAGCTGCCATTACCGCCAGCGGACTTTTACTTTTAAGTAAGGAACTTTTAGACCTGGATGAAGCCCGCTCAAAAAAATATTATGATACTGCCGTAGCCTTATTAAAGACCCTGGCAAAGGATTGTTGTAACTGGGATAAGGATGTAGATCATATCTTAACTAACTGCTCGGCAGCCTATCACGACGACCATCATAACTTTGCTATTATATATGGAGATTATTATTTTACAGAAGCAATATTAAGACTTTGCGAAAAGGAGATATTTTTATGGTAGATATGTTTTCATTAAAAGGAAAAACAGCCTGGGTAACAGGAGCCGCTTATGGCATTGGTTTTGCCATGGCAGAGGCTCTTGCAAATGCAGGCGCAAAGGTGGTATTTAACTGTCGAAGCAAAGAGCATTTAGATACTGCCATGAAAGAATATAGGCGCAAAGGCATTGATGCCACAGGCTACATCTGTGACGTTACAGATGAAACTGCCGTTAAAAAACTCGTTTCGGATATTAAAGAAACCTATGGCCCCATTCAAATCCTTATCAATAACGCAGGCATTATCAAACGAATTCCTATGATTGAAATGAAGACAGAAGAATTTAAAGAAGTTGTTGATATTGATTTAGTAGCTCCTTTCATTGCTTCAAAGGCTGTACTTCCCGATATGATCAGACTTGGAGGTGGAAAAATAATTAACGTTTGCTCCATGATGAGTGAGTTAGGTCGAGAGACCGTCTCAGCCTATGCTGCTGCTAAAGGTGGATTAAAGATGCTGACGAAAAACATTGCTTCGGAATATGGTAAATACAATATTCAGTGCAACGGTATTGGTCCCGGATACATTGCCACTCCACAAACTGCTCCTCTAAGAGAGCTGCAGGAAGACGGAAGCAAACATCCCTTTGATTCTTTTATCTGTGCCAAAACTCCACAGGAGCGTTGGGGAACACCTGAAGATTTAATGGGACCTGTAGTATTTCTGGCATCCCCTGCATCTGATTTTGTCAATGGACATATCCTTTACGTGGATGGTGGAATTTTAGCCTACATTGGAAAACAACCATAAGTATTGGAGGAAATTATGGAGTCTATATTTACATTAAAAAATCCTGACTTTAACCTAAGTCCCTATACCGGAATGACCAGGGACGAATGGATTCGTGCCGGAGAACACTTACTAAAAGGTATCTTTCAAAACATCAAAGATTTTAAAGATCCTGTAGTTATGCCAAGAAAAGAAACAAAAATTACTTATCCCCATGATGAAAGTCCGGCAGTTTGGCATGAAGCAGAAAAAAGAGCTGAAATGTTTGAAGGATTAACACGTTCTTTATTTATTGCAGCTCCCCTTTTAAAGGACAATCCTGCTTTAGAAATCTGTGGCTATAAAATTGCCGACTATTACAAGAGTCATATTCTTCGCAGTTGCACCAGTGGAGATTCTGTCAGTGTAAGCAGCTATGAGGAATTACAGGAGTTAACTCTTCACGAGGATTCCTTTCGTGCTTTTCAGCAAACAGTAGAAACCTGTGCTCTTGTCATTGGTCTTTGGGTAAGTCGCAACGTAATCTGGGATACCTATGAAAAAGAAGAAAAGGATAGAATTGCCGCTTTTCTTTCCAGTTTTGGCCATGCCAATACCGTGCCTCAAAACTGGCGATTATTTAATATGCTGGATTTGGCTTTTTTACATATGAATGGCTATCCCATTGACAAAGATATTATGATGGACCACGCCAGTGAAATTCTAAATTACTATGCAGGAAATGGCTGGTATCGAGACGGTCACTGCTTTGATTACTATTCCTGCTGGGCCTTTCAGGTATATGCTCCTCTCTGGAACCGATGGTATGGATATGAAAATGCACCTGCAATTGCAAAGGAATTTGAAAAAAATTCCAATGAACTTATGAAAACTTATGGGGATTTCTTTGATGAAGATGGTCATACCAATATGTGGGGCAGAAGTAATATTTATCGTTGTGCTGCTGCCTCTGCCTTTGAAGGAAACTTTAATCTAAACAATCCTACTGCTAACCCCGGTTTGGCAAGACGAATTTGTTCTGGAAGTTTACTGCAATTTATTACCAGAGAAGATTTCTATTATAAGGGAATTCCTACCATGGGCTTCTATGGCCAATTTGCCCCTTTGGTTCAGGGTTATTCCTGTGCAGAATCTCCTTTTTGGCTTGGAAAAATTTTCCTTTGTCTGGATTTACC
>JAIKXK010000314.1 GCA_024684155.1 Lachnospiraceae bacterium
AAACATTACCTTTGCACCTGTGAAGCTAAAACTTATGAGTAAGTCAGAGGCAAAGAAAACAGCAGAGGAGTTACTTGAACGAGTAGGTTTAAGCAGTGCCCTGGATCCTGAAATGGTTGGGGAAGTATTGGAACTAATGAAGGAATTAGCAAATGATGGTATGACCATGGTAGTAGTTACACATGAAATGGGATTTGCAAGAGAGGTGGCAGATCGAATTATGTTTTTTGATGAAAAGGGCATTAAAGAAGAGGGAAGTCCAGAAGAAATCTTTGGAAATCCGAAATGTGTACGACTTAGAGAGTTCTTATCAAAGGTTGTTTAAAACTAAAAATAGATAACAGTATAAAATTAGAGGAAAATGACTAATAATTGTTTCGTTTTCCTCTTTTTTGTTGTACAATTCTTTTATGCACAATTAGAAAACTTGGTTGTATGGGAGGAGAGTAAATATGGCTAAGAAAAAAGGATCTTTAATGACCGCAATTGTCGGTTCAATTCTATTAGCTGTAATCATTACAGCAGTATCTATTGAGGCATTTTCTGTATATAATACAGTAAAAAATGACTCTGCTCAGTCAAAGGAATATAAAGATAGATTGACTGAGGATATTAAATCCGAGTTAAAAAATGAAACACAGGTTGCCATGAGTATATGTGAGACCATGTATGCCCGTTATGAGGCAGGGGAAATGTCTTTAGAGGATGCAAAAAAGGCTTCCGCAGATATTATTCGTGAACTTCGTTATAACGATGGGGATGGATATTTCTGGGTAGATACATCCGAAGGTGTTAATGTAGTTCTTTTAGGAAGAGATACAGAAGGTGAATCTAGATGGGATGCAGTAGATCCTGATGGAACCTACTATATTCAGGAGATGATTAAAAACGGTATGGAGGAAGGTGGCGGATATACAAACCTTATGTTTGCAAAACCGGATGAAACAGAACCATTGCCAAAGATTAACTACACCGCCTACTATGAACCCTTTGATTGGGTTATGGGTACTGGTGTATGGGTTGATTACATTGATACCTTAGTTGCGGAACATGAAGCAGAAGCAAAAACTGATTTGATGGCAAGCATTATTCAGTCCTTAATTGTTGTAGTACTTTTAATTGTTGTAGGCGTTGCTATTGCAGTTTATATGGGTAAGCGTATCACCAAACCAATTATTATGGTTACTGATCAAATGACGCGAATGGCAAATAGTGACTTTAGTGACAATGATGAAATGAAACAGGTAGTGAAGCTTCAAAGAGAAAACAATGAAATTGGTCAAATTGCCACTGCTATGGAAGCAATGCATAAAAATATCAGAAATTTGATGATTAAGATTTGTGATACTACCGCTTATGTTGCCAGTGCATCAGAAGAGTTAACAGCAAGTGCTGCCCAGTCTGCAGAGGCAAGTGAAATGGTTGCAAATTCATGTACCTCTGTTGCAGGAAGTTGTAATACTCAGATTGAAGCTGTGGAATATGCCAGCGATGAAACAAAACAGTTTGTGGACAATATGGGTGCCTTTAAAGAAGCTATTAATCGTACCGCTGAAATGATTGGAAGTACCAATGAAGCTGCAACCCGTGGTGCAGAGGATATGACCAATGCTACAAATATGATGCAGACCATTAAGGATTCTGTTGAGGGTACAGCAGAGGTAGTAGAAAACCTTGGAGAGCAGTTAAAGGATATTGAAAGCTTTGTAGATACTATTTCAGAAATTGCAAGCCAGACTAACCTGCTTTCATTGAACGCTTCGATTGAAGCTGCAAGAGCTGGTCAAATGGGTAAGGGATTTGCTGTAGTTGCCAGTGAGATTAGCAAACTTGCTGATGAATCAAACCAGGCTGCCTTAAATATCACCACTTTGATTTCAGATATTATGAAAAAGTCAGAGGAAGCAGTAGATGCTATGAGAGCAGGTGCTCAAAGTGTAGTAGAAGGTACAGAAACAGTAAACGAAGCAGGTACCACCTTTGGAAATATTGTTGAAATGGTTTACTCAATATCAGAGCAGTCAGCTCGTATGAGTGAGATCGTGGATAATCTATCTGCAGGTACCGATACCATTGTTGATAATATTCAAAAGATTGAAAATATGTCTGCCAGCGTTGCAGATGAAACGCAAAATGTATCTGCAGCATCTCAGCAGCAGACTGCATCATCAAGTGAAGTTGCAGAAGCTTCTGATAAATTAGCAGAAAATGCACAGGAACTTCAGGCAGTAGTTGCCGCCTTTGATTTATAAAATTTCCTTCATAGGAATCATAAACTTTGCATGAAAATAGTTGCCCACGATGGAAGTATGAAAAATTCCATCGTTGGCAGCTATTGTTTTTTTGACGATTTTTAATCCAAGACCATGGGAAGATTTATCCTGTTTTGTAGTTTTTAACTCAGGATTATTTCGTAATTCTTCAGGGATTATTTTATTTGTAATCTCACAGCTTAAGTAGCTTTTTACGCATTTAATAGAAATGTGAATATCGGGAGTTTCTACATCCTGACATGCTTCTAGAGCGTTGTTAAAGAGATTTAAAAATATGGTACAAAACTCATCGTCATTAATTGGAAGTTCCGCAGGTAAGATGACCTCTGTGTATACCTTAATATCGTGGTGCTGAGCTTCTATTATCTTTCGATTCAGCATGTAGTCAATCATGGTATTTCCAGTAGAAATAGAAGAAAGACTTTGCATTTTTTCGCCTATGGTTTCATCTAAGTAATTTGATAATTTTTCATATTCTTTTTCATTTAATAAGGTTTGTATATAGAGGTAGTTGTTTTTTAATTCGTGACGTTCTATTTTGATACGCTCATCTAATTCCAAAGAATATCGATAACGAAATACTTGTGCTTTTGTTTCTGTAAGAGCCTGATCTAAACGTCGTTGTTCATCTAAGTATTGCAAAAAGGTATAGAAAAAGTTATAGATTAAAGGAATCGATGGTAGGATAATTAATCCCAAAATGGATTCTTTATAGGCCTCATAAAAAGGCAGATGAAATAGACCTATCCAATAGTAGAGCAAAAGACTAACCGGTAGATATAACACCATATAAAAGCTTGGTTTAATAATAGAAATATCAATATTTAGGGAGGAATTGATAAACAGTTTTGCTAATAGTAGTAATAGTACAATAAGAACAACAAAGGCAAAAATATCCCAAAACTGGTAAAGAGAACCAGGTATTTTATGTTCTAATGAATAAAGGGGGGAAAAAACTACTTTTCCAAGCTGAATAAAGGCAATATAAAAAGAAATGTAGAGGGTCTTTTGAAAAAAAGGTCCCTTTAGACAAATATGTGCCGTTAATAAAGAAAGAGGAAGTGCAATAAAAAAGAAATACCAGTAAGGACGATTATAGTGAATTTTTGGAATCATATAGGGCAGGTATTTTAATGCAGCAAAAGAAAGCATAGAACAGATATAGTAGGTTTTTTTGCTCCATGGAGTTTTAAATTCCAAAAAGATTGCCTGGAGAAGATACATAAGAATTCCATAGTGGAGGATACTTTCGATTTCTGATATGCGAAATAATTCATATAACATAATGCTACCCCTTAATTTGAATATGTAATAAATATTTGCTTAATTTTTTCACTGGAACCTCTACTGATAGGAAGTTCCGTTTTGTCTGTTAGAATAACGGAGGCTTTTGTAATCCGGGATATATAATCCATATTCACTAAATAGCTTCGGTGAATCTTTATAAAGTGATAATCTGTCAATAAATTTTCCAGGTCCATGAATTTAAAGCGAATCAATTGTGTTCCATTTTTTGTAACAATCAGACATTCTTTTCTTTGTGCTTCTGCATAAAGAATGGTACGCGGGTCAAAGGAAATAATATCCCCGCCGGCCTCAGTAATTTTTAATTTAACAGGAGAACGACGATTTAGTTCTGTAATAATGGCATCCGCTAAAGAGGGAATTAGTTGCGATAACTCACTTTTTCGAATGAAGCGAAAAGGTGAAACTTCAAAGGATTGAAATACCAGTTCTTCCTTGTTTGAAATAAAAATAACCAGGGCGTCAGGAGAAATTTCTCGAATTCTTCTACATAGAGTAATTCCGTCCATATGAGGCATTTCTATATCTAAAAATAAAATATCATAATGAATGTGACTATTTAATGTTTTTAAAAATGCCTCACTATCGGTAAAAAAATCAAAGGCAACAGAGATGTTCTTGCTCTGGAACTCCTTGATTAACATAGATTTATTTGCCTGTAAAACTTCTGCTTCATCATCTACCATTACAGCCTGATACATATTCCCCTCCTAATAAAACTCTATTAGTTTTAACGATTATACATTT
>JAIKXK010000352.1 GCA_024684155.1 Lachnospiraceae bacterium
CTGAAAATAAGCCCCCAGCTTTTCAACCATAGTGCCTTTCGGAATTGTACGACCATTAATCCAATCACAAAAAGTAGTGTATTTTATATCCAAATCTCTGCAGACTTCTTTACGGCTCTTTTTATTTTGAACTAAAAGGCCGTTAAGATTTTGAGCAAATATTGTATTGACCGTTTTTTCTTTGACTTGGACCATATCCTTCTCCTATACAAATACGATTATCTCGTATTTATAATACGGTTTTTTCGTATACTCGTCAATACATAAAAAAAGACGTCACCTTCTGGTGACGTCTTCTACTAACCTTAATTAGTTATATTTACGCTTTCTAGCAGCCTCAGATTTCTTTTTACGCTTTACGCTAGGCTTTTCATAATGCTCACGCTTACGGATTTCCTGCTGGATACCGGCCTTAGCACAGTTTCTTTTGAAACGACGTAATGCTGAATCTAAAGACTCATTTTCTTTTACGATAACACTTGACATTCTTTTTCCCTCCCTCCAGTTTTAAATTTTCATCCAAACTGTAGGTCTAGATATTCTAATATGACAAATCTCGTCATACGACACATATAATACCACAAATCTTTGGAATGTCAACAGAATTCTTCCATGTATACACAGTAATTCACATTAGCAGATAGATTTTTCACCAATTATCAACACAGAATTTGGTTCTACTGACACCTTTCCCTGTACCATATTGTGAGAAATATATCTTCTTGAAGACTCTCCATCACAAAGGACTTCCCACTCGCCTTTTGGCAGACGTAGTGTAAGTGGTTTATTTCTTCCATTAAAAATAAAGTTCACTCTCTGCCATAGGCAATTGGAATCATTATCCACAGAAAAACCTAGGGCACCTCTTCTATGCCATCCTCTATGAACATTTCGTCTTCCATCTTTTTCACAAAGTCCGCTTAATTCCTTTCGAAGAGAAATAAGTCCCTTGTAATAAGAGTATAAATCTTTATTGTCCTCTCGTCCATTCCAACGCAGGGCATTCACTGACATTGGTAAATTATAGGAGTTTTCTTCTCCACCCTTACTTCTTGCAAATTCCTCTCCTGATAAAAAGAATACTCTTCCCGGATGAAACATATATAGAGCCGCTGCCATTTTATACTGCGCTTTTCGAATCTCTATATCTTCTGTAGTCTCTGTTAACTTATCCCAAAGAGTCTGATTATCATGGCAGGACACGTAAGAGACGATTCGGGAGGAATCTAAACCAAAGGAAGTAAGACCCTCTAAAATTTTTTTCTCAACACCAATTTTTCCATTGGCAAAGCCTGTATCCTTAAAATCAAACACGGAACCCTTAATATTATCTCTGATATCATCAGAAAAAATTCCTACGTTATCTGAAAGGAGCTGTAGATTTTCCTTTGAAACCAAAGGAGTATCTTTGGCCAGATGTGTATCTCCTGCCTTCCAGGGTTCTCCATAAATAGTTTTTTCACCAACACCAAATTCCTTATCAAGGGCTTTTCTGACAGAGTTAATACACTCTACATCCAATAGACCCATTAAATCAAACCGGAATCCATCAAAGTGATATTCCTTTGCCCAATATAATACAGAATCCACAATATACTTTCTGCACATGGGCATTTCTGTAGCTATGTCATTTCCACAGGCTGAACCGTTCGATGGATTTCCCTCCTTATCAATACGATAAAAATACCAGGGTGTGGTTCGCTGTAAAGGAGAATCGATAGAATAGGTGTGATTGTAAACCACATCCATAATTACACGAATTCCATTCCTATGGAGAGCCATAATTACTTCCTTTAATTCCTGAATACGAACCTGACCGTGAAAGGGGTCTGTAGAAAAAGAGCCCTCCGGCACATTGTAATTCATGGGATCATATCCCCAGTTAAACTGTGAAGTATCCCCAGCCTCGTCAACAGAGGCAAAATCAAACACCGGCATAAGCTGAACATTATTGACTCCCAAATCAACAATATGGGAAAGTCCTGTTTTTATCTTTCCCTCTCCACGGAGCGTTGTATCTTCCAGGCAAAGACTCTTATAAGTACCCCGATACTCTTCTGGAACCCCGGAAGCTTCATCCCACATAAAATCTTTAATATTTAATTCATAAATAATATCTACCGGCTGTTTTTTCGGAGAGCAATCTTCCTCCCAGCCCTTTGGATTTGTGATAGCTAAATCTATGACCATACTGCGATGTCCATTGACACCACAGGCCTTTGCATAAGGATCTCCACTGATTTGTCTTGTTCCATCAAGCTCCAATTCAAAGTCATAGTAATACCCGCAGAGATTTTCTTTGGAAAAATAGGTCCATACCCCTTCTTTTCCAAGTTCCATTTCCTCTTCTTCTACTTCTTTTCCATGGTCGCCGTCTTCATACAGACGCAGCCAAACCCGATCCGCCATAGGAGCCCATAGCAAAAAAGAAGTTCCCTTCTCATCGCAGAAGCTTCCAAGAGGTCCATCATAGTTATACTTTTTTTGAAACTCATGGGATATATATAATTTTTTTAAATCCAATGGTTGCCGTTTCATTTCTAACCTTTCAACTTATAAATCAACGCACCTTTTTGAGAAAGAATTCCTTTCTCATACTTTCGTGCGTACAACAAATCTTCTTCTGATACATCTACCTTTACAGGCTCTTTTCCGCAGTTTAGTACAACCTTAATTTCCTCCCGACCCCATAATTTCATATACTCTATGGTTCTTTCATCTTCCACATCATTTGGGAAATGGAAATTTCTACTTTTAAAGGTCGCATGCTGCTTTCTTAAGGAAATAAGGGTCTTTAGTTCATTGATTCTATCATCATAAATTCCCAGTTCAATATCTTCCCAGGGCATACAACGCCTACAGTCTGGATCATGAGCTCCTTCCATCCCAATTTCTGTACCATAAAATACACAGGGACTTCCAGGCATGGTATATAAAATAACCAGTTGTTGATAAAACTCATCCATATCTCCTTCCACCTTATCCATTAAACGATTGGTGTCATGGGAGTCTAATAGATTAAAGAGAACATCATTGGCCTGCTGCATATAAGTAGTAAAGCAGCGATTAATGGAATGTTCAAACTCTATCTTTTTCCAATTATCAAAAACAAAATAGTTTTGAATTGCTGTTGCCAATGGATAGTTCATCACTCCGTCATATTCATCTCCTAAAAGCCACTGATTGGAATCGTGCCAGATTTCACCCAAAAGGTAAAAATCTTCCTTTCTCTCCTTGGTCATATCACGAAGCTCTTTTAGGAACTTATGACTTACTTCATTTCCCACATCAAGGCGAAGACCATCAATATCAAATTCCTCTATCCAAAATTCCACCAAATCCAAAAGGTAGTTTCGCACTTCTTTGTTGGAAGTATTCAGCTTTGGCATAAATCCTGCAAAAGCAAAGGAAAAATATCTTCCGTCTTTGGTATCGCCGGGAGCCAAAAGTTTCTCCTTCCAGTTTGGTGAATTTGCCACCTCGTCAGAAATCATATACCAGGAAAAATATTTGGAGTTCTTTCCTTTTTCCAGCACATCTTCCCATGCAAAAAAATCCGTTCCGGTGTGGTTGAATACACCGTCCAACATTACACGAATTCCCAGTTCATGAGCTTTATCTACCATTTTTCGAAGCAACTCATTTGTACCAAAATGAGGATCCACTTTTTTGTAGTCTTTTGTGTTGTACTTATGATTGGAGTTTGCTTCAAATACAGGTGTCAAATAAATTCCGGTAATCCCCAGTTCCTTTAAATA
>JAIKXK010000353.1 GCA_024684155.1 Lachnospiraceae bacterium
AAAGAAGAATGAAGTTACTACCAATATAAAGGTATCTAAACCTGTAAAACAAAGTTCCATTCATTTAGAGGCTGGAACATATATTGGATCAGATGAAGTAGGAAAAATTGAGCCTTTAAAGCAGCTTATAGTAGTTGCGGTTCATGTTACAGAAGATAAGTTTGATAAAATTCTTGAATTAGGAGTAAATGACTCAAAGCAATTACCTAGTATAGAAAAATTGAACATGATAGGAAAAACACTTACTGGATTTGATGATTATGAACAAATTAAATCTGGTAAAATCTATGAGAATGAAGAGTATGGTCTTACCTATTGTCCTCTCATTCTAAGTAATGAGGATTATAACAATTATCATAAAGAAAAAATAAATGCAAATGCGGTACTTACCTTAGTTCATAATGAAGCTAATCTAAAATTACTGCATTATTTGACACAAAAAGGCATAAAAATCAGTGATGTGATTATTGATGATTATATGAATGGCTCTGGCAATACATTGTTTAAAAAGTATTTAAATAATCCATCTTTTGATTTTGAGATAATTAATGATTATAAAGGAATCACACTTAACTTTGAAACGAAAGCAGATTCTAAATATAAAGCAATTGTTGGAACATCTTCAGATATATGTGCCTATTTTGATAAGCTGTGGCAAAAATATCTCAATAATAAGTATGCTATGATATTAGATTATGGCAATAATATTAAACTTGAAACACTTAAAAAATCCTTTGCTAAAATCAATGAAATAGATCCAAAGATGAGAGATGTAAAACATACAAATACCTATGTTGATTGGTTGAAAATGTCTTAAAAAAGTAACATATAATTTTAAGTTATAGAGAATTTCTTTGTAGAACATCGCACGGAAAGTATTGCTTCAATGCCAGAACACATTATAGTGGATGCATTAGCCTATGGAGTAAGAGATGATAATTCGACAACACTATATTTTTAAAGGAGAAGTACAGGGGGTAGGCTTTCGATATACAGCCAAATATGCTGCAGAATCGCTAGGTCTTACAGGCTGGGTAAAAAACAATTGGGATGGATCTGTAGAAATGGAAGTACAGGGAGAAGACGAATTAGTGGAACGTATGCTTTCCATGATATATTCTGGTCGTCATATTTATATTAATGACATAAAAAAGATGACCAAAGCGATTGTTAGTGATGAAAGAAGCTTTCATGTTCGGTATTAAACTCTCTTGTAATTCAGTCAAAAACGATTGCATAAAAGCCTTTATTTTGATACATTATTATATTAGTGAAAGACTGTAATATAAAGGAAGAAAGATGAAGAAACAGAATTTATCCAAAAAGAAAAGAGTCGTTGTAAAGATCGGTTCAAATTCCTTAGTACATAAAAAGACCGGAAGATTAGACTATATTAAATTAGAGCGTTTGGTGCGAGAAATTTGCGATTTGAGAAATCGAGGAATGGATGTTTGTCTTGTATCTTCAGGTGCTATTGCCGTAGGACGACAAACCCTAGGTTATAATAAACGACCAAAGGAAATGGCCCTTCGCCAGGCACTTGCATCTGTTGGTCAGGCAAGACTTATGAGTGTCTATCAGACTTATTTTAGTGAATACAATCAGGATTGTGGTCAGGTTCTTATGACAAAAAATACCATGCTTGATAATGTATCCCGTAAAAACGCCCAAAATACTTTTGAAAAGTTATTCGAACTAGGTGTAATTCCTGTAGTAAATGCAAATGATACCGTATCTACCTACGAGATTCAATTTGGTGATAACGATACCTTGGCTGCAGTAGTTACTTCTTTAGTGCATGCGGATTTATTGATTCTATTATCAGATATTGATGGACTATATACTGATGATCCAAAGAAAAATGAAGATGCAACTTTAGTTCCTTATGTAGACAAAATTGATGATAAATTAAAAGCTATGGCTTCAGAAACCCCAGGAAGCAGTATTGGTACAGGTGGTATGACTACAAAAATCAGAGCTGCCCAGATTACTACTGCCAGTGGAGCTGATATGATTATTGCTAATGGTGCAGATGTTTCTATTTTGCATCACATATTTGAAGAAGAATACGTTGGTACATTCTTTAAGGCACATAAGGATGATGATTTCTTTTTGCAGGATGTTCTCGAGGGAGAAATTGGCTAATGGAAGTTTTTGAAATTCGAAATTGTGTAAAAGCATATCGAAATAAATTAGATGAAATAACCATAGAAAACAAGTCCCTTTCTTTAATTCAAAATATTTATAATTACATAAAAGATTACAGTGGTATAAGTGATTTCTTGTGTTATTACCCATTGCAAGGTGAGGTAAATTTACTTCCTCTATATAAGGATTTACTTGATAAAAATATGCATCTATATTTTCCTAAGACCAACCATAAAACCATAGCGTTTTTTCAGG
>JAIKXK010000367.1 GCA_024684155.1 Lachnospiraceae bacterium
TGTGGTTCCTCGAACGATGGAGTCATCAATCATAATAATACGTTTGCCTTTTACTGCCTGGCGAAGTACATTTAACTTCACTCGAACAGAAGACTCTCTTGCACTTTGCTTCGGTTTAATAAAGGTTCTTCCTACATAGGTATTTTTTACAAAAGCTGTACCATAAGGAATCCCGCTTTCCTGAGCATATCCCATAGCTGCTGCATTACCTGATTCAGGGACACCAACTACTAAATCTGCATCCACAGGAGAATCTATAGCTAAAAATCGTCCTGCCTTTATTCTTGCTTCGTAGACAGAGATTCCATCAATATAGGAATCTGGACGAGAGAAATAAATATGCTCAAAAATACAGCGAGCTTCTTTTTTCTCCTCCAGACAATGGCTGGTATCTGAAAGGATTTCTCCATCTTTTGTAATTGTAACGATTTCACCAGGGCGAACGTCTCTTACAAACTCTGCACCAATGGTATCAAGGGCACAGGTTTCAGAAGCAAAAATATATGCATTATCACGTTTTCCAAGGCAAAGAGGTTTAAATCCAAATGGATCTCTTGCACCAATTAGTTTTCTTGGACTCATTACTACAAGGGAATATGCCCCTTTTATTTTTTCTGTAACAAGGCCTACTGCTTCTTCTACTGAATTACAGTTTAATCGTTCTCTTGCAATTAAATATGCAATGGTTTCAGTATCAATGGTGGTCTGGAAAATAGCTCCTGTCTTAGATAATTCCTCTCTAAGTTCATTGGCATTAATCAGATTACCATTATGGGCTAATCCCAAAATACCTTTTACATAATTAATTACTAAAGGCTGTGCATTTTCGCGAGTAGATTCTCCGGCAGTGGAATAACGGACATGGCCTACGCCAAGATTTCCTTTTAAACCATCTAAGCTATCTCCTACAAACGCCTCATTTACAAGTCCCATATCTTTATAGGAGCACACTTTCCCCTTTGGTCCATTGGTGTCACTGACAGCAATTCCCGCACTTTCCTGGCCTCTATGCTGCAATGCAAAAAGGCCGTAATACACGGTTCTTGCAACATCAGCGCCATCTAAATCATAGATACCGAAGACACCACATTCCTCGTGTAAATTATCCATTAAATTTTTCTCCTGTTAAAAGTTCAAATGCTTCTTTGTATTTTTCAATTGTCTTATCAATAACATCGTCAGGTAAAAGATAATCGCTATCAGGATTTGCTTTCAACCAATCTCTAACAAACTGCTTATCAAAAGAAGGCTGACTCTTTCCTGCCTCATATCCTTCTACTGGCCAGAAACGTGAGCTATCTGGTGTTAACATTTCATCACCTAAAACTACATTTCCATTTTCATCTAAACCAAATTCAAACTTGGTATCTGCAATAATGATTCCGCGGCTTCTGGCATATTCTGCACATTTTTTATAAATAGCAATGGTGTTATCTCTTAATGCAGATGCTAACTCTTCTCCACGTCCTGGATAGAGTTTTTCTAAAAGCTCTACGGTTCCTTCATAGGTGATATGTTCATCATGATCACCAATTTCAGCCTTTGTGGTAGGAGTATAAATAGGCTCAGGTAACTGAGAAGATTCTGTTAAACCTTCAGGAAGTTTAATTCCACATACAGTTCCATTCTTTTCATAACTAGCCCAACCAGTACCCGTAATATATCCACGTACGATACATTCTACAGGAAGCATTTCAAGTTTCTTACACTTCATAGAGTTGCCATCATATTCTTCCTTTTGGAAAAATTCAGGCATATCCTTTACATCAATAGAAAGCATATGGTTTGGAATAATATCCTTTGTAAAATCAAACCAGAACTTTGACATCTGAGTAAGAATTGCACCTTTGTTTACAATCTTGTTTTTCAAGATTACATCAAAGGCAGAAATACGATCTGTAGCAACCATAATAATGCTATCGCCGTTATCATATACCTCTCGTACTTTTCCTTCTTTCATAGGTTTCAAATCAGCCATTTTTTTCTCCTTTTCCATACATTTGGTTTCATACTTTAAATTTATGTCAAATTACTTATTTAATAAGCAATGACTTTCCTGTCATTTCAGCAGGTTGTTCCATTCCCATAAGTTCAATCATGGTAGGAATAATATCACAAAGTCTTCCATCTTCAGCTAACTTGTAAGCAGGATCTGCATTTACAAGAATGAAAGGTACAGGATTTGTAGTATGAGCGGTCCAAGGTTCTCCTGTTTCATAATCTACCATCATTTCACAGTTACCATGATCTGCACAAATAAACATTGTACCATCTACTTCCTTCAAAGCATCTACAGCTTTTCCAACACAGCTATCTACTGTTTCCACAGCCTTTACTGCTGCTTCAATTACACCTGTATGACCAACCATATCAGGGTTTGCAAAATTAATAATAATTACATCATATTTATCAGAACGAATTGCATCACAAAGCTTATCACAAACTTCTGGAGCACTCATTTCCGGCTGTAAATCATAAGTAGCAACCTTAGGAGATTTAACCAAGATACGATCTTCACCTTCGTTTGGTTCTTCTACTCCACCATTGAAGAAGAATGTTACATGAGCGTATTTTTCTGTTTCTGCAATACGCGCCTGTGTCTTTCCATTTGCTGCTAAGAATTCACCAAAGGTATTTTTAAGTTCTACTTTTTTAAATGCAACTTCCTTATTTGGTATTGTTACATCATATTCTGTAAAGCAAACATAAGTTACGTTTTTACGAGCTCCACGATCAAATCCATCAAAATCATCCATACAGAAAGTTCTAGAAATTTCTCTTGCACGATCTGGACGGAAGTTAAAGTTAATTACACTATCACCGTCAGAAATTAATCCAACAGGTTCTCCATTTTCCATAATTGTAGTAGGAAGAACAAATTCATCTGTAGTATCAGCATCATAAGAAGCCTGAAGTGCTTCTGTGGCAGAAGTAGCTTTTTCACCATTACCTAAAGTAAGGTTCTGATAAGCTTTTTCTACACGATCCCATCTGTTATCTCTATCCATTGCATAGAAACGTCCAGATAAAGAAGCCACCTTACCTACTCCAATTTCCTTCATCTTGTCTTCTAAGGCTTTTACAAAAGTAATACCGCTTGTAGGTGCAGTGTCACGACCATCTAAGAAACAGTGAACATATACTTTATCAACACCTTCTCTTTTTGCCATTTCAAGAAGTCCATATACATGAGTGTTATGAGAATGAACACCACCGTCTGACATTAAGCCAAACATATGAACTGCGCTATTATTTTTCTTTGCATTTTCAAATGCGTGCTTTAAAGCTTCATTGTTATAGAAATCTCCATCTTCAATTTCTTTTGAAATACGGGTAAGTTCCTGATAAACAATTCTACCAGCACCCATATTCATATGGCCTACTTCTGAGTTGCCCATCTGTCCATCAGGAAGTCCTACAGAAAGACCTGAAGCATATCCCTTTACACATGGATAGTCCTTCATAAGACCATCTATTACAGGTGTGTTAGCCATTGCAATAGCATTAGCCTCTGGATTCTCATTAATTCCAAATCCATCTAAAATCATTAATACGGTTGGTTTCTTACTCATTTTTATCTCCTTTAAACATTATTTTCTATTAATAACTCCATCATGAGAAATCGTTGTGGTATCTGATAATTTTTCTAAAAATTCAAATTCTGTCACAGCCTCATCCTCTGCAAGCATTGATGTAACCCCTTTTGAAAAGCGGGCAGGGACAAATTTACATGTAATTTCTAATTCTGAAGTGATTTCGAGCCTAGCTAAACCTGTGTAATAATCTTCAGGCATATTTGCTGTGGTAGCAAACCAGTAATTTCCCAAACTATAATACACTGGTACATCTTCTATATATTCCACTGCTTGCAGACAATGGGTATGACCACCAATAATCACATCTGCTCCTGCTTTTACAAAATCCTCAGCTAATTTTTCCTGGTCATGACCATAGAACATGTTTCCTTCTGTACCCCAATGTACACAGGCAATTACCAAATCCGCATTTTCTTTAGCCTCTTCGATAACCTGACAATATAAAGCGGAGTCGAGGGTTTTCAACACCCCCGGTGTATCATCTGTAGCTTGTTTTGTATAGGTATAGGATCGTTCAATCTGTGTTGCATCCACAATGGCAATTTTTCTTCCATTGGCAATATAATACTGCGGACGACATGCCTCCCTTAAATTATTTCCAGCTCCTACATAATCTAAATTGCAAAAGCTTAATGTATCTAGGGTGTCAATAAGTCCATCAAGTCCATAATCCCACACGTGATTATTTGCCAAAGTAACTAAATCTGTTCCTATGGCCAAAAGTGAATTTACCCTCTCTGGATTTGCACGAAAGGTATAAGCTTTTCCTTTAAGGGGTTCTCCTCTTGTAATATATGTAAATTCGTTATTAATCACTAATATATCTACAGATTGCATTTCATCCAGCAATTCTTTTGAAAAACAATCTAAGATTCCATTTTTTTGCTGATCCATATAAAGAGTTGTTGCCGCTTCTTCACATAGATTCACATCACCACTAAAATCAAATGATATCACATTTTTTTCT
>JAIKXK010000407.1 GCA_024684155.1 Lachnospiraceae bacterium
TTCCAATTCTTGAGAAGGATGTCATAAATCCAAGGCATCCACCCTCAGCTGCAATCTGAAAACTACGAAGTTCCAATTCTCTTGCTTTTTGTTCTGTCATATACGGAGCAACACCATTTCTGTTACTTTCCTGATCATTAAAGGCAAGATGTTTTGGAGCCATAATAAGTCCCTTTTCTAATCCGCCGGTAATAAATGAAAGTCCAATGGTTCCTGCAAGTACAGGATCTTCTGAATAGTACTCTCCATTTCGTCCGTTATAAGCACTTCTGTGAAGATTCAAACCAGGAGCCCAAATAAATGGAAGTCCGTTATATAAGGAATCATTTCCCCAAAGTACACCATAATCATAGCAGAACTCTTTGTTATAAGTTGATGCTACCAAAGGAGCACAACCCATATCATTAGTGCAATAATTTGCATTGGCATCGTCTTCTGAAACATACCAGGGTGATTCTGGATTTGAATAGGTATAAAGAGCCATGTTAAATCCATTCGGACCATTTTCTGTATACTGTCCACCTACGAAAGTAATGCTATCCATTGCCGGTGCAATACGGTTGCCCTGAGTAATAAATGTAATTGCTTCCTGTAAATCCAGCTGATTCATTAACTTATCCCAGATTTCATCTTCGTATTCAGAACCTTTTACGTTACTAAAGGCAACGCCATTATCCTGATCAAAGGTAACATCTGATGTGTCATCATCTGTAGCAATTTCATAAAAATCGTTCGTGAGATAAGGAACCATTGCTTCTGCAATTTCTAAATCTGTATAAGACTTAGGCCATGTACCTTCCCAGTCACTTCTTGAAAGATAGGTAACGGTTCCTTCCTGCCAGTAATTAAAGTCTGCATCTTCTAATTGGTTTTCTACAGTTCCGCCAGACTCTGTTATCTTAAAGGTATCTGTATCCACACCACCATCTGGATTATAATTCCAGACTACAACGTTTGCACTGTTTCCTTCCGCATCCATTCCATTTTCTGTAGAATAACCTTGAGCAGAAAGAACATTATTGATTGCATTATGACTATCTTCTCCTACAGTAAAATAATAATCACCTGCATCTAAAATATAGGATTCAGAATCTTCTTCATCATAGCTTGAAATATTTTCCAAATCAGATGTAATGGTAACTGTCTCACTTCCACCAGCTTCAATCTCACCGGTCTTTGTATAATCCACTAATACAATAGCTGACTTTTCTACTCCACCTTCAATATAAGGTGCCTGTCCATATAACTGAACAGAAGTTTTTCCTGCTACGCTACCGGTATTTGTTACTGTTATTTTTGCTGTTACTGTTTTATCTTCCACAGAAACATTCAGTTCATCTAAGGTATAAGAAAAATCAGTATAAGACAAACCATATCCAAATGGATAAACCACTTCCTGGGAATAATTCCAGCTTCCTGTAGAATCACAAACACCTACAGAAGAAGAAGCATTTCCTTTACCCATAACTAAATCTGCATATCTTGTTTCATAATAGCGATATCCAGTATAGATTCCTTCTGCTTCTACTAAATAGTAATCACCACGATCTGTAGCAGTATCCAAATAATCAGCTGCATTTGAATATGCATATACGCCATAGTTTGCCATTGCCGGAGCAGAGGTTGTATCAGATGCGTAGATATCAGATAAAGATCCTGAAGGGTTTGCTTCCCCACTTAAGATATCAACAACACCACGCATACCATAATTTCCCGGAAGTCCAATCCATAAAATAGCATCGATGTTTTCATCAGACTGTAACTCTCCAACTTCCATGGTATTTGATGAGTTAATAAGTACTACTACTTTTTCAAAGTTTTCTTCTGCAAAAGAAATAATAGCTCTTTCATCATCCGAAAGACCAAGGGCGCTTCTGGCACCTTCTTCTTCTACACCAGCTTCTCCAGGATAATAATCTGCAGCTTCTGAAGAAGGACGACCCACAGTTACAATAGCAAGGTCGTTGTACTCACTAATGCTAGACATATAGTCTCCATTTACAGAAGCGATTTCATCCACCGTTGGCTCTGCAATGGTATATACAGGTTCTTCTCCTACTGCTACACCAGAGAAACTTGGAGAAAGGGTATTTGCATTTCTATATGCATCACTTTCTGCCAACGTCTGATAGATGGAATTCATTGTCTTATTTACCACATATCCATCTTCTTCCAAGGCTGTTGTCAAAGACACATTCTGATTATCAGGAACACTCACACCAATGGTTGCACCATAAAGTGTTTTTGCATCACTTCGAAGACCTAAAAGTGTAACCTTTGATACACCTTCTAATGGAAGAGCACCATTATTTTTTAATAATACACTTCCCTCTTCACTTAACTGTTCTCCCATTGATTGATGGGCTGAAACTAAATCGTTGGTATTTTCATAGTCTGAGGTATAAGTTGTCCAGAGACTATCGGATCCCTCATCCGTTACAATTTTATAGCTGGTAGTACCAAAATATCCGTCTACCACATTTCGATTTGCTTCTAGGGCAGATCCAATGGTCTGCGCCAAAAGCATGATGGCTGTGAAAAGATACACTCCTCCACGCCAAATGTTTACATGTCGAAACACTACTACTCCTCCTTTTTTCCTCTTTGTATATTCCCCATATAATTTATATATGAGTAAAAAGTTCCTTAACACAAAAATAAAGCTTACGAGTTGTGTCTTCAACACAAGCGTCGCAAGCTTTCATTTTTCCTTCGCGAACTTAAAGTTCCTTTAAGGTATAGGGATTAGAATGTTTGTCCGAAACCTTTTCTCATCTACAGAAATACTTAAAGTTCCATTATATTTTTCTATAATATTTCGCATACTTTTAATACCAAATCCATGATAATCCTTATTGGATTTTATGGTTTTATAAATGCCATTTTCCTCTACTGGAGGTTCCACATAATAGTTTTCCTGATGGATGGAAATAAAACTTCCCTGCTGTTTTACAATAAGAGAAATACTACGATCCTCTGCAGCCACTTTTTCTGATGCTTCAATGGC
>JAIKXK010000418.1 GCA_024684155.1 Lachnospiraceae bacterium
AGTCTTTTACGTCAGAGTATTTCACTCTCGACAACTTCAGTTTACCAAAACCATTTCTAACCCAGCGATCATAACAGTAAATGTAATTATTCCTAGTTGTATCTTTTAGGTCATACTTCTGCTTTATATACTTATCCCACAGCTGATTTACAGTCACAACATTTGCTGCTAAAGGATCAATTCCATCTTCTAAGTCATAGATAAGCTGCTTCTCACGCTTTCGTAAAGCCTGCAGATTGGTTGAATAAATTGTTTTTCTCTCACCTCTTGGATTTGTCCAAGAATAGCTATATCTACCATCCTTTCTATAACATTCACCATTTTTTAACGTATGTCCTTGCGGATCTTTCCTCATTCTATAAGCCATTTTATTACCTCCAATTCACTTATAAAATAGGAACAACTACGCTTTTACCTTACATAATCATTATAAATCGACTATGTAAATCTCGCAAAAACGTAGCTGCTCCAAATTAGTCCATATTAGTACTATTTAAGAATACATATCCTCTATGTACTGATTTAATACTTCTAGATTCACGAGACACACACCTTTTATCTTTCTTACTGCGCCAGCCTCTTTGGCAAGGTCCATGAAACCATGGACCCCCATTGAGTAAAGTTCTGCGCCTTCGTTGTATCTAACATATTTCTTTTGACCTGTTCGAACATCAAATTCTAAACTCTCTACTGGTTTTCTCTTATATGCCATGATTACGCCCCCTATTTCAAACCATACTTTGATGAAAGTTCATCCCATGTCTCCTCAAGAAGCTTTGTAAGGCTAGACATAACATCATACTCATCAAGTTCATTTTCCTTAACAAAATTTACAATTAAGTTCTTGCAACGAACTCGCTGGTGGGATACGAAATTCACATCAATATGCTCCACATTATTAAGGATGATAGGTCCACCCTGAATCACGAAACCATTTTCACGAGGCTCATCAATCTGAACATCGCTTACTGTAAGATGCTTCTTGCCAATATTGTCTTCCTTAACAATCTTTAAGAAGTCTGGGTCACATACGAGTTGAGCGATTGAAATGCCATCGTACTTGTTAGAGCAAAAACCATAATTCTGACAGAAGATGAACTGCTGTAATGGTCTAAGCTTTTTCATGAAGGTCTCGAAAGACTGCATTACATTTTCAGTAGCAATATAAAGTTCATCCATCTCAGATGAATAGTTGCTATCATTCTCGATATCTTCAATCGACGTTTTCACCTGCATCCCCGCCAATGTCTTCTTAATAAGCTCTAACGATAACTGAGTAGTAGAAACATTATGCATCTCCTCAAAGATATCCTCTGCAGTAATACTACTGAGTGACTTGCCCTTTTCCCTACAAATGTAGTTCTGGGTGTTCTTTACAAGTCTCTTGTAATAACCAACCGCCTTTGATGTACCATTTTCTTTGTCGATTGTTGTTCTTGCTGGCGCCTTTACATACATTTTTACAAATGTTCTGAATGCGCATGTACCTTCTGTTTCCTTATATAAAGGGTTATTGAACTTATAAAAGTTTCTCCAAACCTCTTCATATAAATGATTAAGATAACTGTCAGATACATTCTGAAGATTATTCTTGCGAACATAATAGCTGCCTTCTTCCCTAATGGTTGGAAGCATAACGGCAAACACATAGTTTTCAATCTCTTTTTTCTCCTCATCAGAGAGAGTCTCCTTATAGTTTGTACCGTCTTCCAATACAGAACCATTACGGATTGAATCAACTACCTTCGCCATTCTGATAAGATAATCTGTCTTACATTCTTTAACTTGGTCGTACAAAAACTCTTTTTTCATTTAAAATACCTCTGCTTTCTGTGCTTCTGTTTTTTGGTTTCAAAATGCATATGGGACAGTTCCCACATGAATCTGCAGAAATTCGCAGAGGAATTTTTTATTTGTATTTTCATTAGTCTCCTCCGCGTTTCTGCTTACTGCTGTTGCTTCTAGAAACGTCTATGGGAGGAGAACGACTCCGATATGTTGTGAGCATGAAAAAAGCCCCTTTCCACTGAGTTCTCTGAACTCACGAAAAGGGGCAAAGGATTGGCTAATGACCTGGGACCTATGCTTCTCTGAATCCTAAAATTGGCATGAAGAAGCAAGGCTATCTCAAAGCAATCACACCAGTTCTGGCGTTATATAATTGCTTCAATATATCCCTCACCCCTTATAGCGCTAACTTCAGGGTTCAGTATTTTGTTGTTAATGCTTCTTCATATTAAGAAGCTTTGTTAAATATGTTTCTTCTTCTCGGAAACAAAAAAGGAGCCAGAACAAACAGATTTCTCTGTTCATTCCGGCTCCTTTTAGCCTTTACAATCTACCAATTTAGACTGCAATTCTCTTCTTAACTTCAAATATTTTGATGCCGCCATCTTTAGTACCTTTAATCTCAACATTATTTCCTCGTTGGATTATGGCATAAATCTTTCTGATGACCTTTTCATCTTGAGCTTTCATCTCGATTACCTCCTTTATTCTGGTATCGTTACTACCGAACGTTGATGATTCGATCGGCAAAGTGGATTACCACCTTTATCGAACATATGTACGACAGCACTAATATACCATGTCAGTAATTAGAAAGCAATACTTCCTTATATTTGAGCCAGAGCCAGAATGTTTCCATTGTCAAAATGCACGAATCGAAGTACAATATTAAATATGATTAAGTATGATTAAGTGGTAGTTAATCACATTTGTTCTGACTTCAATCCATATCTCAACTTATGTACTAATTTTAACTCCGGTAGTGCCAGAAGACTGTTACGCACTCTGTCACAAAAACCATGTATCGTAACACATTACTGTCACTGAGTTAACACAACTGTCACAATACAAAAAGGAGATTCATATGCATTTTTATGAGTTAGTCCAACCTTTTAATGAAGGAACTGGAAAAAATAAAGGATTAATAGGTATAACTTCACAATCAAAAATAGTTGAATTCTTTCTTTTACAATCTGTAAATGAAGAATCCAATTTATATCTAACCGATTCAGAAAGTACTTTAAGAAGTTGGTTCACTGGAGCTAGGCCTATTCCAACAGATATATGGTCTGACATTCATAAAGATTTTGATGAGGTCAGATTAACAAACAGTATTGCACGTAAATTAAATGATAAGAAAATCGATTCCATATCTTCCTCCCTCGGAATCAATCTTTCAGGGAATGATTCGCCAGATAAATACTATCTTGCCGCCGCTATTGCAATGCAGATAAAAAATTTTGCCGAGAATAATGGAGAATCGGAATCTATACTCAATTTTATTTATCATAATTATTCTGTGCCTACAGAATTTAATGATTACATTGAAAAATCAAAAAGAAAATACTCAAAATTAAAGACCTTATTATACTCTACTGAAGAACGTTCTTTTGACGAATTTTATGTATGTAACAATATTAGAACTAGTCGCCATAGATTCTGGACACGTGGTTCAGCTGAAGGGAAAGATAATAATGTGATTAAAAACGCTACATTAGAGCTAATAAATAATAAAGCTCCATACTCTTTACTTATTGGAATGGGTGGAATAGGTAAATCAATGATGATGAGACATTTATTCTTAGACTCTATTAATAAATATCGCTCTAATATGAAATTTCCTATCCTAGTCACTTTAAGAGAATTTGGTGTTGATAAGTCAGAATTAATTGAATTGATTGCCGATTCAGTTCAACGTTTTGATCCCTCTTTTTCTCTCCCATATCTGCATAAATATTTAAACGAAGGAAAATGTCAATTGTTATTTGATGGCTTGG
>JAIKXK010000422.1 GCA_024684155.1 Lachnospiraceae bacterium
AATGACAAGTACGGAGCTCTTTTGTTTATGACTGATATTAATGGTTATACTCCTGAAGAGGCTGCGAAACGTCCAAACTTTGAGGATTTAACACCTATTTTTCCTGAGGAAAGAATCCGCTTAGAGCGACCAGGAAGTTCTGTGGCTATGAGACTTGTTGATTTAATTTGTCCTATTGGTAAGGGACAACGTGGTATGATTGTTTCTCAGCCAAAGGCTGGAAAAACTACTTTATTAAAACAGGTTGCAAAATCAATTACAACTACAAATCCTGATATGCACTTAATTATTCTTTTGATTGATGAACGACCAGAAGAAGTTACAGATATGAAGGAAGCCATTGAAGGAAAGAAGGTAGAGGTAATTTATTCTACCTTTGATGAAAAGCCAGAACATCACAAGAGAGTTTCTGAAATGGTAATTGAGCGAGCCAGAAGATTAGTAGAACACGGTGAAGACGTAGTGATTCTATTGGATTCCATTACACGTTTGGCTAGAGCTTATAACCTTACTGTACAGCCTAGTGGTCGTACCTTATCAGGTGGTTTGGATCCTGCAGCTCTACATATGCCAAAACGTTTCTTTGGTGCAGCAAGAAATATGAGAGAGGGCGGTTCACTTACCATTCTTGCTACAGCATTAGTGGATACAGGAAGTAAAATGGATGATGTAGTATTTGAAGAATTTAAAGGTACTGGTAACATGGAGCTTGTGTTAGATCGTAAGTTATCAGAAAAGAGAGTATTTCCAGCTATTGATTTAGCCAAGTCTAGTACTCGTCGTGAAGATAAGCTTCTTTCAAAAAAAGAACAGGATGCTATGGATATTATTCGAAAAGCTTTAAATGGTATGCGAAAAGACGAGGCAGTAGAAAATATTATCAATATGTTTACTCATACGAAAAACAATGCAGAGGTGGTAGAATTAATCTTACGTAGACGTATGATTTAGCTCTTGCACAAGTAGCATTTCTATGTTATTATATACACGCTGTTTTTCGGGATGAATAGCAATTGCGTGAAAACGCATGTACATATAAATTAGTTTTAGTGAGGTGAAAATCATGAGACAGGGTATCCATCCAGATTATTATCAGGCAACCGTTACCTGTAACTGCGGAAACACTTTCGTAACAGGATCTACGAAGGAAAACATCCACGTAGAAATTTGTTCTAAGTGTCATCCATTCTACACTGGTCAGCAGAAAGCTGCACAGGCACGTGGACGTATCGACAAGTTCAACAAGAAATACGGTATTTCGTAGAAGGTTTTATAAGAATGTTAAGGTTGAGGTTTTTCGTAATCTCAACCTTTTTTCTTTCATAGGAGGCTTATGAGTTATTCAGGTATTGGTGGTCAAGCTGTTATGGAAGGCGTAATGATGAGAAACGGCAAAGACTATGCTGTTGCAGTACGCTTAAATGATGGCACAATTAATGTAGATAAAAAGAAAATGAAAAATGATGGGAGTACCATTAATAAGATTCCAATTATAAGAGGAATGTATTCCTTTGTGAATTCTTTGGTAGTGGGCTTAGGCTCTTTAATGAGTTCTGCTTCTTATTTTGAAGATGAAGAGGAAGAAAAGCCAAAGAATGAAGAAGATGAGAAAAAAGCTGCCAGAAAAGAAAAGTTTGAAATGGGGACTACACTGGCGTTTTCTGTGGTGTTAGCCATGCTTTTATTTATGGTATTACCTTTTTATGGATCAAAGTTATTTGGATTTTTTATTTCTTCCGAACGTATTCTTGCTGTAATCGAGGGTATTATTCGTGTGATTGTCTTCCTATTATATGTACTTTTAATTGGAAAGACAGAAGATATTAAAAGAGTTTTTATGTATCATGGTGCAGAGCATAAATGTATTAATTGTATTGAACATGGTTTGGAGTTGAATGTTGAGAATGTTCGTGCATCCTCAAGATTTCATAAACGATGTGGTACAAGTTTTATTTTTATCGTACTGATTATTAGTATTTTTGTGTTTATGTTTATCCATTCAGATTCCAGAGCAATTCAATTAGTGCTTCGAATTGTATTTGTACCTTTGATAGCAGGTGTCTCTTATGAGTTTATTCGTCTCGCTGGCAGAAGTGAAAATGTTTGCGTTAATTTTTTAAGTAAACCAGGTTTGTTTTTACAGAGATTAACCACAGCGGAGCCGGAGGATGAAATGATAGAAGTTGGCATTGCTTCTGTTGAAGCAGTGTTTGATTGGAAGGAATTTTTGAATAAGGAGAATTCATGACCTATTTTGAAGCGGTGAAAAATGGAATACAGAAATTAGAAGCTGCTTTGGTACCAAATGCTCACTTCGATGCAGAAGAGTTAATGCTTTTTGTAACAGATTTTTCAAAGTCAGATTATTTGTTGCATAAGATGGATGAAGCAAAAGAAGAGCATTTAAAAAGCTATGAACAAGTCATTTCTAAACGTTGTGACAGAATTCCGTTACAGCACATTATTGGAGTGCAGGATTTTATGGGACGGTTATTTGAAGTGAATGAAGATGTTCTTTGTCCAAGACTTGATACAGAGTCTGTAGTAGAGAAAGCTTATGATTTAATAGATGCCTATGAAAATCCTGAAATTTTAGATCTTTGTACAGGAAGTGGATGTATTGCTATTAGCTTATATCACCATGTAAAAGATCAAAAGAAAAAGGTAAAGGTATGGGCAGTAGATGCATCGGAAAAAGCCTTAAATGTGGCAAAGAAAAATGCATTAAACAACCGGGCTTATATTGAATTCTTTTTAGGTGATTTATTTGAACCTATTGCAGAAGAGAGATTTGATATGATTATTTCAAATCCACCCTATATTCCATCTAAAGTGGTGGATGGTCTAATGCCAGAAGTAAAAGACCATGAACCAAGAATGGCACTAGATGGTGCAGAAGATGGACTAAAGTTTTATCGAGAGATTTCAAAAGAAGCAAAAGCACATTTGAAAGAAAATGGTGTGCTTATTTTTGAAATAGGATTTAATCAAGGAAAAGATGTGGAAACCATTATGAAAAATTGTGGATATTTCGATGTTACCATCCAAAAGGATTTAGCGGGGAATGATCGAATTGCATTTGGACACTTGTAGCGTCGCTAAAAATGTAGTAAGATAACCCGTGCTTTTAGGAGGATAATTTTATGTTTGATAAATTAGAAGATTTGTTGCTCCATTATCAGGAGATTATGAATATGTTAAGTGAGCCGGATGTGGCCAATGATTCCAAGAGATTCCAGAAACTTATGAAGGAACAGGCTGAGTTGACACCAATCGTAGAGGCTTATGAAGAATACAAGCAGTGTAAGCAAAATATTGAAGATTCTTTGGCAATGTTAGATGAAGAATCTGATGAGGAAATGCGTGAGCTTGCAAAAGAAGAGTTAAATGAGTCTAAGGATAGAGTAGAAGAGTTAGAAGATACATTAAAGATTTTACTTTTACCAAAAGACCCTAATGATGATAAAAACGTTGTTGTAGAAATTCGTGCAGGTGCCGGTGGAGATGAGGCTGCATTATTTGCTGCTGAGATTTATCGAATGTATGCTCATTATGCAGAAGGTCGTGGATGGAAGATTGAAGTATTAGAATCTGAAGAAACCGGAATTGGCGGAATGAAGAGTATTAACTTCATGGTAACCGGAAATGGTGCATATTCTGTACTCAAATATGAATCAGGTGTACATCGTGTGCAGCGTGTGCCTGAGACAGAATCTGGTGGACGTATTCATACATCTACCATTACGGTTGCAGTTATGCCAGAGGCAGAAGATGTGGATATTGAAATCAATGATAATGATATCCGTATTGACGTAATGCGTGCCTCAGGAAATGGTGGTCAGTGTGTAAATACAACAGATTCTGCTGTACGTTTAACACATTATCCTACAGGTATTGTAATTTATTCTCAGACAGAAAAGTCACAGTTACAGAATAAGAATAAGGCTTTTGCTTTATTAAAAACAAAATTATATGATTTGGAATTACAGCGTCAGCAGGCTGAAGCTTCAGCTGAACGTTTATCACAGATTGGTACTGGAGATCGAAGCGAAAAAATTCGTACTTACAACTTCCCACAGGGTCGTGTAACAGATCACAGAATCAACCTTACTTTATACAAGTTAGATAAGATTATGAATGGAGATATTCAGGAAATCCTAGATGCTTTAATTGCTGCGGATCAGGCTAAGCGTTTATCAAAAATGAACGAAGCAGTGTAATAGGAAATAATTGATACGGAGGGGGCTTATGGTATCAAAAAATCCGAAAAAAATTACAGATTCTGGTGACGACTATTCGACAGAAGGAATGGTGTATGGAGCCATAGTGGGAATTGTTTTTTTTGTTGTCTTTACTGTTTTTGGTCACGTAAGCTATGGCGCTGTTTGTATTTTAATCGGCGTAATTATGGGAATGCTTTTGGGTATGAATAAAAAGAAACCCAAAAAGAAAACAAAATTGGACGAAGAGGTAGAACGATATAAGCATTTAGATATGGAACGAAACGCTTTTTTTCAAACAAGTGGGGTGACTCCCTATAATCCACTTTTGAAAAAACCAGTGTTGCGTACGAGAATTGCCAATGGGGAACGAATGGCAGGCTTTGTGGACTTGCGAACAGGAAAGTTTGAAGAAGCAATGCTGATTTCTAATGAAGCAGATTTAAAAGAATTTATGAGACGATATCAAATAAAGTCTAAAGATGAAATACAGGATGGTCTATAGAAATTTCTATAGACCATTTTTTAGTCCGATTTTTGGGACTATAAAATGATATAATTAAAAATAGAAATCTTGCAAATGAGGTGTGACTATGTCAGTAGTATTTTTAATTGGAAATTCAGGTAGTGGAAAATCCACATATTTATATAAAAGAACAATAGAGGAGTCTTTAAAAAATCCCAATAAGCGCTATTTTTATATTGTTCCTGAGCAGTTTACCATGGCTACACAGAGAGCCTTTGTAACTGCACATCCGGATCATACCATTATGAATATTGATGTCTTAAGCTTTCATCGATTAGCGTATCGTATATTTACTGAACTTGGATATGATGATGTAAAGGTATTGGATGATACAGGTAAAAATCTTATACTTCATAGAATTGCTTCAGAGCATATAGAGGAGTTTCCTTTGCTTGGAAAGAAGCTAAAGAGACCCGGTTATATAGATCAGTTAAAATCTTTGCTTTCGGAGTTCACACAGTATCGTATTTCTCCTGAGGAGCTTTCTGAAATGGGAAGTCTTTCTGGAATGCCACCAGCGTTTCATTTAAAAACAAAAGAAGTTTCTTTTTTATACGAAGAATTTTTAAATTTCCTTCAGGAAGGACGTATCACTTCAGAACAGATATTAGAATTGCTTTCAAACATTATTGAAGAATCCGAAGTAGTAAAAGATGCAGTCTTTGTCTTTGATGGTTTTACAGGCTTTACGCCTCTTCAAAATGATGTAGTAGAAAGATTAATGAGAGTATCGGATCAGATGATTTTTTCCATAATTATGGATCCCTCAGCAAAGCCATACTTTTCTTATGAAGAGTATGAATTATTTGCCATGAGTAAAAAGTACATGTCAAGAATTCGCTTTTTAGCTGAAAAGACAAAAGTGGAGATAGAGGAACCTATACTCTTACCTTTTCATGAACACTCCAGATTTTTATCAACCTCGGCTTTAGGATTTTTGGAAAAGAACATTTTTAGGGATAGTGGCGATTGTTATGATGAGGATGTTTCTGAGACTATTCAGATATACCGTTTAGATAACCCTAGAACAGAGTTAGAGTTTTGCGCTAATCGTATTCGCCTGTTAGCATTGGATAATCAGTATCGCTATCAGGATATGGCAATTGTATGTGGTGATATCAATACCTATAAAAACTATGTTTCGGAAATATTTTCAAAGTACGAGATACCAGTGTTTACGGATGTGTCTATGGAATTATCCTATCAGCCGGCAGTAGAATTTTTAATTTCCTTTTTAGAAGTAATGGATAAAAACTTCTCTTATGAAAGTATTATGCATTTACTTCGTACCGGACTTTTAGACTTTTCTGTAGATGATATGGATGTCTTTGACAATTATTTATATCGTTCTGGTATTGCAGGACGAAAAAAATACGAGCATGTTTTTACGATTCGCCCATCGGAATTTAGTGAAGAAGAATTGCTTCGTATCAATGAAATCCGTGAGGAACTAATGGATACTCTTTCTGATGTTTTAGATGTATTTATGAAAGAATCTTCTGTTCAAAAAAAATCCGATGGAATCAGAGGGCTGTTTCTTTCCTATGATATTGCGTCAAAGATGGAAGAAAAAAGCAAATACTACATGGATAAAAAAGATGAAGTAAGAAGCTTGGAGTATGCTCAAATCAACGATATTATTTTAAATTTGCTTGAAAAGATGGATATGGTCTTAGGTGAGGAAATAGTATCTTCAAAAGAGTATTCGGATTTGCTTCGTGCTGGATTTTCTGCTGCAAAAATAGGTGTGGTTCCACCTCTGGGAGATGGCGTAGTCTTTGGTGATTTAGAACGTACAAGATTAGAAAATATAAAAGTGCTATTTCTTATTGGCGCAGTAGATGGAATGATTCCAAAGGTATCTAATGGAGGTGGAATTCTTACACAAAACGAGCGTCTTCTATTAAAGGATGCAGACTATGAACTAGCTCCTACGGAAAGAGAACGTTCTTTTATGCAAAAGTTCTATCTCTACCAGATTCTTACAAAGGCATCTGAAAAACTATTTGTTACCGATACAATATATGATTTTCTGGCAGAGGCTCCAGAGGAATCTAATCTATGATAGGTAACAAATAGTTTTTCAGATGCCTTTGTAAG
>JAIKXK010000424.1 GCA_024684155.1 Lachnospiraceae bacterium
CGGCCTGTTTTGAGTCTTCTTTTTTGCACTCCGATACGGTACTTTTTTGGTTTCTTTCTTTTTCTCCGTATCCGGTCGGTTTTGAGTCTTCTTTTCAGTACTCCGATACGGTACTTTTTTTGGTTTCCTTCTTTTTCTCCGTATCCGGCCTGTTTTGAGTCTTCTTTTTAGTACTCCGATACGGTACTTTTTTGGTTTCTTTCTTTTTCTCCGTATCCGGCCGGTTTTGAGTCTTCTTTTTAGTACTCCGATACGGTACTTTTTTCGGTTTCTTCACTTTTCTCCGTATCTAACCAACCTCCAACTTGCTTTTTTACTCTCCGATACGGTACTTTTTTTGGTTTCTTTCTTTTTCTCCGTATCCGGCCGGTCAAGGACTATCTCAAGTATTATTCCAACATCGTCTTTACCTCAAAACTGCCATCCCTTTGGGGAAGAATTGTGATTTCTCCATATTCAATGGTACATAAATATGGGATATCATTATCCTTCAGGCGATCTATAGTTTCTTTATGAGGATGGCCATAGGGATTATTCTCCCCTGCTGATATAATAGATAGCATAGGTGAAATTCTTTCTAACCATTCCATAGAATTAGAACTTTTTGCTCCATGATGGGCTAGTTTTAACACTTCTATTTCACTGGGATTTATGCCAATCCGGGACTGGTCCAACTGTTCTAATAGCCACTGTTCTTGCTCGCTCCCCATATCTCCTGTAAAAAGGGCATTAAACTCCCCATAAGATAATTCAAGAATCATACTATTTTCATTTGCTCCTGAAAAAGAGGATGGACTTTCTGGACCTAGGCAAAGAAACTGTAAAGAATCTGTGGCAACAATATCCCCTCTTTTTACATAAAGTATCTCTGTATTATTCTCATTACAAAGTTCCACTAAACGCTGATAGTGTTCATAAGAATCCCCTTCTTCCTCTTTCAAAGTATCTGTAACCACTACCGTTGAAATCGGAAATTTCCCTTCTAATAATTCTAAGCAGCCTGATATGTGATCACTATCCATATGCGACAAAAACCAATAGTCAACACGTTTCACTCCATGGTATAAAAGGAAAGGCTCAAGGACGTAGGTTCCTAGTTCTTTTTCAGATGTACTTCCTCCATCTATAAAAAAATTCACACCTTCTTCACTCGAAATAAAAATCCCATCTCCCTGACCAACCCACAGCATATCCATTTCACACTTTTTAAAAGGATGAAGTGTAAGAATCAAAAAACACAAAACTCCTAGGAAAAAACATGATAGGCTATATTTTCTAGGTGATACGCCATTATTATGCGACGACAAACCAGTATTTATCGAAAAGACAATATTCAACAACCCTCTATTTTTCGATAATGATCCATCAATATTAGATGATAACCCTCTATTTTTCGATAGCGATCCATCAATATTAGATGACAACCCTCTATTTTTTGATAGCGATCCATCAATATTAGATGATAACTCTCTATTTTTTCGAAACAAACCAATAGATTTCGATGACACTTCAAATGGGTTCAACAGTGCTTCAATGGGTTTCGACGACGCTTCAATTAATTTCGACGACGCTTCAATTGGGTTCAACAGCGCTCCAATGGATTTCGACAACATTTCAATGGATTTACTCATAAAATCATAAATGTTTTGTAATTGTTCTATTATTATATTGTCTGTTCTTTTACCGTTCTCCCTACTTTTCAGCCACCATTTAAACCTCCAAACAAAAAAGAATAAAATGACATAATATAGCAAAATTCGGATGATGGAGGGGCGCCCCGATACAATCTGTGCCACAGGTAAATTCAAACTTAAATCAGAGGCGAATTCATACAAATACAAGATGAGATGACATGGAAATAACAAAATTTTTACTATAGCAAGAACATATTCATTCATACATCCCATCAAACTTCCCGCCGTAGTTCCCATCACACCACCTGACACACTTCCCACCGTGGTTCCCATCACAATTCCCGGTACACTTCCCGCCGTAGTTCCCATCACAATTCCTGCTAAACTTCCTATCACGCCTCCTACTAATCCAATACCAATAACCATACTAAGGAGGGGAATTAACAGAAGGTTTAATCCTATAACATACAAAGGAACTTGATAATAAAAGTACGCTACCAAAGGAAGTGAAAAAAGTTGGATACCAAGAGCAAATAAGATTGAAGAAATGACAGATTCTTTAAAGTCCTTTTTATAACCTCTTCCCTTTCGAAAGCGAAGTGTTTTTTTATATCGGGCCTTGCAGGCTTCTTCATAGATTTCCACCATTGGATTTGCTACAAGTGCAATACCGAGTACTGCACCAAAAGAAAAGAGAAATCCAGAATTGTAAATGGATAAAGGTTCTACTAGTAAAACAACGATCACTGCTACACACCAGGCGGAAAGCATATCATATACTTTACCAAGAATCTGAGCTGACATAAGAATTAAAAACATAATCACAGCACGAAAAGTAGATACACTAAGACCTGTCATATATCCATAGCAAATTACAAAGACTCCTGAAACAATTCCACTAAGTAAAAAACTACATCCTTTTTTTCTTAAAAGGTGAAAAAGTCCCATGCCAACAATGGAAATATGTAACCCCGACACCGCCAAAATATGCGAAAGTCCAGCATCTGAAAAAAGCTGTTTTACCTCTTCATCCAAGGTAGTTTTATCCCCTAATGTCATAGAAGTAAGAATTCCGGCCTCTTCTCCCGGCAATGTAGCAACATAAAGTGTTTTCATTTCCTCCCGAAGCACATACAGTCCTTCTTGAAAAAAAGAGGTCCACCCTGAGGAAGCATCGATAAGACTTCGCAATTCTCCACGCAAATAAATCCCTTGACTAAGATAATATGTTTCTTCGTCAAAAGAGCCTTCATTTTTTGCCTTTGAAAAGGTTTTTATCTTCATAGAAATATGTAATTTTGATCCTAATGGAATATCATCGGATTCACAAATAAGAATCCCTCTTCCAGGAAAGGAAGAATTTGAAATGTAGATATTTTTCAGATAAAGACGGTAAGAATTATTCTTAAATTCTTTCTTATAAAGGATACCATCTAATGTAACTTGTTCCCCATCGTAAAAACAGTGGATTGCCCTATCAGCCACTTGATATTTCCACCTGTAATAAAACGGAAATATCAAAAGAAATAGGGCCAAAATCACTATCATTGGACGATAAGGTAACTTTCTAAGTATCACCATACACCCTCCAATTATATTTTTATGCCAACCCATACTTTACAGCTTAGGCTTCTATCTTAACCTAATGCCAAACAAGACTTTACAATTTAGATTCCAAACTCAAGCCAAAACCTAGTCACAATTTACAATATAGATTCCAATTCCAATCTATCATCACGCCAGCTCCGCAGCACATACTCCAAAACGCAGTTCCCTCAACTCATCCTCAAAAGCGAAGACTCGAAAGCGAAGACTCCAAAGCGAAGACTCCGCAGCACATACTCCAAAGCGAAGACTCCGCAGCACATCCTCCAAAGTGAAGACTCCACAGCGCATCCTCCAAAACGAAGACTCCACAACACATTCTCGAAAACGCCATCCCCAACCCTTAGTCTTAATCTATCACCAAGTCGTAGTTTGCAGTGTAGGTTCCGCTTACTGCATCGTTTTCTACCAGGGCAGCATCACTTTCTTTATTTACAATAATCTGAACCTTTGAAACTGTATCTAATTCGCAAAGAGA
>JAIKXK010000425.1 GCA_024684155.1 Lachnospiraceae bacterium
CCCGGACTCGAACCAGGAAAGGCAGGACCAGAATCTGCAGTGTTACCATTACACCATATCCCAATCAATATGTCTGAAAACAAGCGGAAAATCAAGTACCCCTCCGTTTTCAAGTGCAAAATTACTACTTTATTTTGAATCCACCAAATTTTTTCGCGTTTTTTTTTCAAAAAAACCTTCAAAAACCGCAATAATTGTCGCATCTCAAGTATTTCCCACCCTATTTCCTCCCCTAATTCATGAAACAAGCCCCCCAATAGTCTGTCCTCAGAAATAAATCACACCGAAAAGAGAGTTAAAGGATATCATTATAGGCATCCCGAAAATTGTCAGGAATCTTGAATACGGATCATCTATCCTACTAATATAACCCATCCCTATCAGAACGGTACAAATCACATAAAAGAATAATAGTGTTATCATATCTTTATCTTGTGTTATTTTTAATGTTTCGTTTTACTACACATCGAAGCCTCCCTGCCCAAGTTCTCCCTCTATTCTATATTTTCCACCCTGCAAGGTGGTATTTTGTTGTAGGTGTTGCATAATGTCACTTTTTGTTTATTAGGAATATTTCACCTCTAATGGGAACTTTTCAAACTGTGTCTCATATAAATAGTTAGAGAAACGACCTTTGAAAAGATTGCGTCTATTACCTTAAAACGAGAAATGAGTATAAGGTTTACACCCCCAGTTTCTCATCAGTGCTAAAAAAGAAATCATCATCGACTGTCCTTCTATGTCTGAAAGAAGTATTTTCTTTGCATAATTTATTCTTTCATCAAATGATTCATAGGTTAAAACACTCATATTTGTAGAACGCAATATAGATTGTCTGAAACAAGTGTCATGATTTTCTCCTTCCGTTTTATTTTGGAACTCCTGTTTTGAATAATCCAAAATCACATGCAATGATTCCACGAAATCACGTCTTTGTTCTTTGTCAAGAATTAGAAACAAATTATCCACCAACCCTTTGTCCAATACAAAAGACATGAAGTTCGATGGTAATTTCTCTAAAATATTATGTTCCTCTACTATACTATTACATAGATGGTTTTTGCCGAAACCTTGACCGTCTTTCCAAATACGAATCTCTCCGATAAAACAGTCTGTGTTTGAACGTAGTATTTTTTTTGACGCACGAACAGAATATAGAGTATATAATCCATAATCATTCCAATCCGCCTCCTCTAATATGAAATCTTCTTTATCCGAATTAGTGGAACTTTCCTTACCTAATCCTTGAATTCTAAATCTCAGTTTCTCCATAATGATAACCTTTTTACGACTTTATATATAAAGCCACATTTTTTGTAAATGTTGCATAATCATTCTTCCCTTTTGAAAATTGCCAAGAATCTTGAAGTTTAAACCTTCAGAGAATAAGCATTTACACTTAGGACAAGTGCAATCATACGAATTAAACGACATAAACCATATGTTTTTTCTTCTTGCACGAAGTATTCTCATTACTAGTACACAAAAAAGACATAATCGAAAAAAAACTAAATCAATTATTTTTGTTATCATTTAGAAAATCCGTCAAGGTCTTTTGGAGCAGATTTCTATTCTAGATTTTTATTACTAACATAATCATCCATATGCTTTTCCATAAAAACACGTTCTTTAACCTCTATAACATCACCTGCTTTCTTTCCACCTTTTTTTGCATCCATTTTCAAAGTGATCTTTTTTGTTTTTGTATCTACAAGCACAAAAACTTCGCCTATTGCATTGTTAAGTATTTCTGCACGTTTATATAAATTACGAGTTTTCCACACAAGACCTTTAGCATAACATACTGCATTTACAGAAATTTCATAACAATTCCCTGTTTCTATATTTTTAAAAACAGCAGGCAACCAATTAACCGTATCTCCATTATATAGATTATATGAACGAACTTCATCAATACCTATAAATGTGTACTTTCCATTTGGCATCTCTTCTCTAACACTCCAGCCTTCATTAATACCACAACTCATCAAGGCTTCTTTTAATTGTTCTTTTCTAGTGATCATAATATTTCTTGTAACAAGTTCTTTTTCAACATATCTATAATCGACTTAACTCCACATATCGTTGATTATATATTGTTCTGATTTCATAAAAATCCATGATTCCTTATGATTCAAGGTTTGTATATTTCTCGCGGTCTTTTTCACAGAGTCAGACAAAAGCACTAAAAATATTACTACTATAAATCTGGATTATAATTGAATTCATGGTAGATCTGCCCACGGGGCTTTCAGCGTGTGCTTTACATTTGCAAAGATAGTAATTATTTTTCTTCCTTGCAATATTTTTTCTTTTTTTTTTTGCAGAACAATTTTAATTGTGCGAGCTATAGACTCAATCTGCAGGTACAAACTATGCTTGCCTTGTCATTCCATGCCAGACGTATAATACTAGTC
Source organism: Lachnospiraceae bacterium (assembly GCA_024684155.1). Classification (GTDB taxonomy): domain Bacteria; phylum Bacillota; class Clostridia; order Lachnospirales; family Lachnospiraceae; genus JAILEN01. Next base: position 2,418 of record JAIKXK010000425.1, read on the forward strand.
AAACAAGCTTTTTATATTCATAGAAAGGAAATCTTCAGCACCAATGCCGCCATCACCTACGAGAATGGTAGAATGAGG
>JAIKXK010000426.1 GCA_024684155.1 Lachnospiraceae bacterium
TAAGAAGTTTATCGAAATTCGTGTTGCAGATAGTGTTTCAATTAAAAAGGCGCTAGGGTATGTGGCTTTAATTAAAGGCATCGTCTACTCGGATTTAAATATGGAATTATTAGAAAAAGAATTGAAAGACGTTCAGGATACAGACATGATACAAGATGCCATTGATAGGATAAAAAAAGAAGGAAAAGAAGCAATTATCTATCATAAAAGAAGTGCAAAAAAATGGATCAATCGATTAAAAACAATGGCACAGAGAGGGCTTTCTGAAAGTGAGCGAAGATATCTGATATATATATAATACTAGAGTATCTGATTTAAATATAATACCAGATTGTATGTTGGAATCTTTATGATATAAGAAATAACAAAATAAGAATATGAAAGACAGACAGTAGTTTTAGGGAGTTTTCTCTCAAAGCTACTGTCTTTTTTGTGGAATAGTAAACAGGAATAAGTAAGTCTAGCTAAAAAAATGTTATAGTTGCGTATTGTTTTTTTCCTAGTAAAATAGGATTAAGGAAAATTTAACCATAAATAACAAGGAGTGATTATGACATATTTAACTTGTTTTTTCTTAGATAATGAAAAAGATATAATTGTAAATTTATATAGGGATTTGGATCGGATGTATTATGTCCTTCGGACACCAAATCACAATACGGGAAATTTAATTCGTAACTTTTCTAAAACTTTTAAGCTTCCTCTTTCTAAAGATGAAGATGATATGTTGATTATCGAAGGAGAAATCCCATGTTTTATTGATGGGAATAACCAGGAGACTTATATTTTTAAATTAAAGGATACGGAGATTGCCAGTATTACACCAGAGGGAAAAGTGGAATTAAAGGCTACCATTCCTGCTATTGCAAAGACACTTATGAGTCAGACAAAGGATTTTAAACTTCCGGAAGAAAAGACGATTTTTAAAACCTTTATTCGTAAGGATCTAAAATTCAGAGCGGATTTGCATACCCATATGAATGGTAATTTACAGGGAGACGTATTAATTGCCTTGGGTATTGCCCATCAGATTCGCTATCCACTTTACTATGTAAAAAAGCTTGGACTAGAGATGACAGAGGAGCAGTGGAATCGTGTCAACGCTCAAAGAGAAAAAGTAGCAAAGCAGTTTATTTCTTCAGATTTAAAGGGGAAATATTTAGAGAGAAGAATTAATGATAATACGTTTATTAATTTTGCAGATTTGATTTTAAATAATCTTGATAATGCGGAATTAAATATCGTAAAAATTCGTGGATCACTGGCTGTTATTAAAGATGGACAGGCAGTATTTACCAATCTTGAAAAGGTATATTTGTATCGTTATGTTTTTTGTAAGGGAAAAGAAAGCGAAGAAAAAATTGAACTCTCAAAGGTGGATTTAATTCCCGATCAGGATGTGAAAAATGCTCTAAAGCAGATGCTTCGTGATAAAGAAAATCCAGAGTATTGTCATAATACAATTTTCCAGGACAAGCTTTTATGGATTGCCAGAAGTTATAAAAAACAGGGTATTTCCTATGCGGAAATTTCGGATACTACTTTGGTAAAAAAATACGAGTCTCTTGAAATGCTTCGTCAGGTTCATGAAGTGATGCCAAGCATATACAATGAAACAGGAGTGATGATTCGATTCCTTGCAGCAATGAGACGAATTCCTCTTACCATAGTAAAAGATGCGGTAACACCAGCGAATTACTTAGAGCAAAACTTAGAGGTGTTAAAAGCTACAGCGTTAGATCCTTATGTGGCAGGTTGTGATTTTGTTGGTGAAGAGATAAATGACATTATTACCTTAAAGCCAGCCTTTAAGGAATTAGTAAGGATTGCAAAGGCAGATCCTACTTTTGTGATTCGTGTGCATGCAGGAGAAAATGACAGTCAAAAAGATAATATTGCCCATTCTATTGCATGTGTAAAAGAATCTTTAGAACCAGGGCAGGCTATGCCAAAGATTCGTTTGGGACATGGATTATATACCTATAGCCCTACCTCTAAAAAAGGAAAAGAAACCCTTAAAGAATTAAAAGAAAATGATGTGGTACTTGAATTCCAAATCACAAGTAATGTAAGACTTAACAACTTAAATTCTTTGGAGACACATCCCCTAAAGCAGTATTTAAAACAGGGAATTCGCTGTGTACAGGGAACAGACGGAGCGGCTTTGTATGGAACCAGTTCTATAGATGAACAGCTTTCTTTGGAAAAGATGTTAGGACTAAGTGATGAGGAACTTGCAAAGATGCGTGAGGCAGAGAAAAATATTATTGAAGAAAGTCAATTAGCTTATTCAGAGAAAAAGGCAGCTTTTGCAAAACTCATTGGAAATAAGGATATGGAAGAAGTGCTCTTAGATAAGATGCAGGAAGTAAAGATTGCAAAGAGTATGAAAAAATCCACTGCAAAATTAGATTCAAACACGGAATTGAAAAAGCAAATCGAAGAGATTCCTTGGGATAAGCTTCCAATTGTAGTTTTAGGTGGAAGCTTTAATACAGAAAAGCGAACTACACAGTTAAGTGAAAAAGCAACAAAGCAGTTAGATGAATTGTTGGAGTTTTTAAATCCAGAGGAAGTGTGTTTTGTGATTGGACATAAAATATCTGGGTATGAAAAATATTTATTAGACCATAATACAAAGGGCTTTCGTGTGTACTCTTTTGTCCCATCTGTGGTTACAAAAAAAGAGGCTGAAAAGATACGAAATGCTGGAGTAAAGGTACGTGTATCTACTGAATCTGAAGGTATGGGAATTTACAAGAGTTTTAACTATGAAATCTTTGAACGACGTCCTTCTGCTGTTATTGCTTTTGATGGAAATTCCGCTGCAGCAAATTTGATTCAGGAAGCCA
>JAIKXK010000007.1 GCA_024684155.1 Lachnospiraceae bacterium
ATGAAAAAGAATGCTTTGTTTATTTCTTCTGGTATTATTGATTTTAAGGCTGAGGAAGTAAGAAATGCCATCGAAACAGCTGGACTTAAGGTGATAGAAGAAAACCATCAGGGAGAATGGGTGAATATCACTGCCATAAAAGAGTAGAAAACTATGACTTGATTTGAGGTGTCTGGCAAGTTAATATATATAGGATGCTCATTTTTAAAAATGAGAGTTTTATTATGCCAAGAGGCTTAGGAGGTTTATCATGGAAGCGTATTTGGATAATTCAGCAACAACAAAATGCAGTTCCAAAGCTGTAAAGATGATGACAAAGGTATTAACAGAAGATTATGGAAATCCTTCTTCTTTACACAATAAGGGAATGGAGGGCGAGAATTATCTTCGTGATGCGAGAAGTATCATTGCAAAATCTTTGAAAGTAATTGATAAAGAAATTATATTTACTTCTGGCGGAACAGAGTCAAACAATTTAGCATTGATTGGCTGTGCTATGGCCTATAAAAGAAGAGGAATGCATATTATTACAACACCCATAGAGCATCCTTCTGTGGCAAATCCAATTTTGTTTTTAGAAGAGAGAGGATTTGAAATATCCTATCTTCCTGTGGATGAAAAGGGACTTATTGATTTAAAGGCACTATCGGATGAAATTCGACCAGACACTATTCTTGTTTCAATTATGCATGTAAACAATGAAATTGGTGCCATTGAACCAATTAAAGAAGCTGCAAACATTATAAAGCAGAAAAACTCTACAACATTATTTCATGTAGATGGGATTCAGTCTTATGGAAAGTTAGAAATTTTCCCAAAGAAGATGAATATTGATTTGTTATCTGTGAGTGGACATAAGATACATGGACCTAAGGGAAGTGGCTTTTTGTACATTTCAGAAAAGGTAAATATGAGACCTGTCATACTCGGTGGTGGTCAGGAATGGGGCTATCGTTCAGGAACAGAAAATGTCCCAGCTATTGCAGGCCTTGGAGTTGCAGTGGAAGAAATCTTTAAGAAATTTGATAAGAATCAGAATCAAATGTATGAGCTTAAGGATTATTTTGTGGACGAGGTACAAAAAATTGATGGCGTATCTTTAAATGGACCATTAGATGTACATGGAGCTCCTCATATTATTAGCGTATCAGTAGAGGGAGTTCGTGCAGAAGTCCTACTTCATGCATTAGAAGAAAAATATGTTTATGTATCAGCAGGTAGTGCGTGCTCATCTAACAAGCCGGCGATTTCAAAAACCCTAAAAGCCATTGGAGTAAAAAATTCCTTGCTGGATTCTACGGTTCGTTTTAGTTTTTCAATTCATACTACAAAAGATGAGATAGATTATGCCTTAGAACAGATGCAGGAAATTATTCCTAAGTTACAAAAATATACAAGGCATTAAATTTAAAAAGTTAAATATACAAGTATAACGGGTATGTTTTAAAGTAAAAGAATCATCGATTCTAAAAACATGGTCATAAAATTATGAAACAACAATAGATGTTTCAACTAATATATAGAAAAGGAATTATCATGGAAAAAGCATTTTTAATAAAATACGGAGAAATTGCATTAAAGGGGAAAAATAGAAGAACTTTTGAGGAAAGTTTGGTAAAACAGATTCAGTTTGCCCTTAAGGATGTAGAAGGAGAGTTTGAAGTGACTCGTCCTACAGGACGTATTTTTGTTGAATCAAAAGATGATTTTGATGTTGATGAAGCAATTGAAGCATTACAGCACGTATTTGGTATTGTAGGAATTTGTCCTGCTGTGTTAACAGAAGATAATGGCTTTGATGAGCTTGCGAAAGAAATTGTTGCTTATGTAGATGAAGTTTATCCTGATAAGAACTTTACCTTTAAGGTGGATAGCAGAAGAGCTAGAAAAAACTATCCTATGAATTCCATGGAATTAAATGCAAAGATTGGGGAGAAATTATTAGAGGCTTTTCCTGAAATGAAGGTAGATGTTCATGAACCAGAGGTTATGATTCATGTAGAAATCCGTGAAAGAATTAACTATTACTGTAAAGAAATTCCAGGACCAGGTGGAATGCCAGTAGGGACCAATGGATCTGCCATGCTTCTGTTATCCGGTGGTATTGATTCTCCGGTTGCAGGTTATATGATTGCAAAACGTGGTGTTACCATTGATGCAACTTATTTCCACGCACCACCTTACACGTCAGAACGTGCAAAACAAAAGGTTGTAGATCTTGCAAAACAGGTTTCTAAATATGCAGGACCTATTCGTCTTCATGTTGTTAATTTTACAGATATTCAGCTCTATATTTATGAGCAGTGTCCACACGAAGAGCTTACGATTATTATGCGTCGCTACATGATGAAGATTGCGGAGCATTTCGCATATGAAGATGGAGATTTAGGACTTATTACAGGAGAAAGCATTGGACAGGTAGCAAGTCAGACTATGCAGTCCCTTGAATGTACCAATGCAGTATGTACACTTCCAGTGTATCGTCCTTTAATTGGATTTGATAAACAGGAGATTATTAAACGTTCGGAAGAAATCGGCACTTATGAGACTTCTATTTTACCTTATGAGGATTGCTGTACTATTTTTGTGGCAAAGCATCCAGTGACAAAGCCAAGAAGAAGTGTAATAGAAAACTCAGAAAAAAAGCTCGCCGAAAAAATCGACGAGCTTGTAGATGTTGCTGTTAATACAACTGAAACTTTAATGGTTACACCTTAAACGATGTAATCTTTTAATGCTTCAACGATTTCAGCATCGTTTTCAGCATGAATAGTCAAATCAATGTTTTGAGACAAATCCAATGAGAAGATACCCATAATGGACTTTGCATCGATGACATAACGACCAGAAATTAAATCAAAATCGCTGTCAAACTGACTGATGGTATTGACGAAGGATTTTACCTTGTCGATGGAATTTAATGAAATTTTAACAGTCTTCATGTGACGTCCCTCCTAGATTATAGAAATTTTATAATCTCATCGTAAAGCAAAAGAGTTAAAAAGTCAAACGAGGAATATACCTATGAAAAAAGCGGCCTTACATAATCTTGGCTGTAAAGTAAATGCCTATGAAACAGAGGCAATGGAACAGATGCTAATAGAGGATGGATATACCATTGTTCCTTTTTCGGAAGAAGCAGATGTCTATGTAATTAATACCTGTTCTGTTACCAATATTGCAGATAAAAAATCAAGACAAATGATTCACCGTGCCAAAAGAAAAAATCCCAATGCAGTTGTTATTGGAGCAGGCTGTTATATTCAAACAGCTACCATTGCCGGAGTAACTCCAGAAGAACTGGCCTGTGATATTATTATTGGAAATAATCAAAAGAACAGGTTAATAGAAGAACTTCATAAATTTATTGAAGATCATCGTATGGAAAGCGCTATTTTTGATATTAATGACGGAGTGGCAGAATATGAAAATCTTACTATGTTTTCGCCAAAGGAGCATACAAGAGCCTTTGTGAAAATTCAGGATGGATGTAATCAGTTTTGCTCTTATTGTATTATTCCTTTTGCAAGAGGAAGGGTTCGTTCTAGAAAAATAGAAAGCATTGTGGAAGAAGTAACGAATCTTGCAAAAAATGGATATAAAGAAATTGTGTTAACGGGAATTCATTTATCTTCTTATGGAATACCAGGAGAAATTGAATTAATCGATGTGATAGAAATGATGGATGAAATTGATGGGATTGAGCGAATTCGTCTTGGATCTTTAGAGCCTCAGGTTTGTACAGAGGAATTTTGCCAGCGTATTGCCAAGGTGAAAAAGATTTGTCCGCATTTCCATTTATCCCTGCAAAGTGGTAGCGATGCAACTTTAAAAAGAATGAATCGTAAATATGATGCTTTTGAGTATAAGAAGGGTTGTGAAAGGCTACGAAAGGTGTTTGATAATCCAGCCATTACAACTGATGTCATTGTAGGATTCCCACAGGAATCGGAAGAAGAATTTTTAGAGAGTAAAGCATTTTTAGAAGATATTCATTTTTATGAAATGCATGTATTTAAATATTCTCGTCGTCATGGAACAAAGGCGGCATCAATGGATAGACAGATTAATGAGTCCATAAAGGCATTACGAAGTGATGAATTGATTTCTCTTGGAGGAAAAATGTCAAAAGAATATCGGGACAGTTTTTTAAATAAAGAAGTATCTGTCCTGGTGGAGGAAGTACTTGAATTTAACGGTAAAACCTATTGGACAGGATTTACAAAGGAGTATATTCGAGTGGCTTTTGAGTCAGAAAAGGATTTGGCAAATCAAATAGTAAGTGGCATTATTAAAGACTATGTTACAGAGGAAGTTATGTTATTGGATTCTTTACAATTATCGTGATTTCCGATACAATAAAAATAGTAATTTATTAAAGATGGGACGGATATTTTATGGCTGATTTAAACAATACACAATATTTTAAAGTTGAAAAAGAAAATACGGTTTCCGTAAAGGATATTTTAGCTTTGGTATATCAGGCACTTTCTGAAAAAGGATATAATCCTGTGAATCAGATTGTTGGTTATGTTATGTCCGGTGATCCTACTTTTATTACAAGTCACAACAATGCCAGAAGCCTTATTATGAAGGTGGAACGCGATGAACTTGTAGAAGAACTCTTGAAAGAATACATTAAAACAGAAGGTTGGAAGTAATTTTTCATGAGCAAGGGTAGAGTATTAGGATTGGATTTTGGCTCTAAGACAGTCGGGGTTGCAGTATCAGACCCCTTATTTTTGACTGCCCAGGGAGTGGAAATCATTCGCAGAGAAAAAGAATCGAAACTTCGAAAGACTTATGCTCGTATTAGGGAATTGATTGATGAGTATGAGGTCACATCTATTGTCTTAGGTTATCCCAAAAACTTAAACGGAACAGAGGGGGATCGTTGTGAGAAAACAACGGCTTTTAAAGAAGAATTAGAAAAGAAATTTTCTATCCCCGTTATTCTATGGGATGAAAGACTTACCACGGTGTCTGCGGATAATATTATGATGGAATCCGGAATTCGACGTGAACACAGAAAAGAGTATGTAGATGAAATTGCTGCGATGTTAATTCTTCAGGGGTACTTAGATTCAAAGCACTAGTAAAGGATAAAGCATGGAAAAAATTATATTAGATTCAGAAGAGGGAGAAGAGATTTCCTTTTTTGTAATAGATGAAACTAAATTAAATGGAACCCAGTATCTTTTGGTATCTGAACAAGATCCGGAAAATACCGAAGATGAAGAAGGCGAAGCCACTATTATTAAGTGCGTTATGGAGGAAGGCGATGAATTCGTATATGAATTCGTTGAGGACGACGCTGAGTGGGACGCTGTTATCTCCGTGTTTTCTGAATTGCTCGATGATGTAGATATTGAGGAATAAGAACGGACTATTTTTGTCAAAAGGAGGATATTTTGAGTAAAACTAAAAATAGCAAATTGCGTATCATTCCCTTGGGAGGCTTAGAGCAGATTGGAATGAATATTACTGCCTTCGAATACGAAGACAGTATTATTGTTGTAGACTGTGGTTTATCTTTCCCAACAGATGATATGTTAGGTGTTGACCTTGTAATTCCTGATGTTTCCTACTTGTTAGAAAACGAAGAAAAAGTAAAAGGTCTATTTATTACGCACGGACACGAGGATCATATTGGAGCAATCCCTTATGTATTAAAACAGTTAAATATGCCTATCTATGCTACAAAGCTTACCATGGGTATTATTGAACATAAATTACAGGAACATAACTTGTCTTCTCAGGTAAGAAGAAAGGTTGTGAAATATGGACAGTCTATTAATCTTGGACCTTTCCGTGTGGAGTTTGTAAAAACGAATCACTCCATTCAGGATGCAGCAGCTTTTGCTATTTATACACCGGCAGGAGTTGTGTTCCATACAGGAGATTTCAAGGTAGACTACACACCAGTATTTGGAGATGCCATTGATTTACAGCGTATTGCTGAGATTGGAAAAAAAGGTGTCTTAGCTGTAATGTGTGATTCTACCAATGCAGAGAGACCTGGATTTACACAGTCAGAAAGAACGGTAGGAAAACAGTTTGATAATATTTTTGCAGAGAATACCAATACTCGAATTATCATTGCAACCTTTGCTTCTAACGTAGATCGTGTTCAACAGATTATTAATTCTGCTTATAAATACGGTCGTAAGGTAGTAGTCGAGGGAAGAAGTATGGTAAATATTATTTCCACTGCCTCCGAACTTGGATATTTAAATATTCCAGAGAATACTTTAATTTCCATCGATGAATTAAAGAACTATCCAGATGAAAAGACAGTTCTTATTACTACAGGTTCTCAGGGTGAATCTATGGCAGCTTTGTCCCGAATGGCCAATGGTATGCATAGAAAAGTTTCTATTCAGCCGAATGATACGATTATCTTTTCATCACATCCGATTCCTGGTAATGAAAAAGCGGTATCAAATGTTATGAATGAGTTATATCGTAAGGGTGCTAATGTCATTTTTCAGGATGTTCATGTTTCCGGACATGCTTGTAAAGAAGAGATTAAGTTGATTTATACATTGCTTCAACCGAAATACTGTATACCGGTTCATGGTGAATATAAGCATTTAAAAGCACAGGAAGCTTTAGTAAAAGAACTTGGCTATACTTCAGATGACGTGTATATTCTTTCTTCTGGGGATGTATTAGAGTTAGATGAAGAAGC
>JAIKXK010000022.1 GCA_024684155.1 Lachnospiraceae bacterium
GTACCATTGTAATCCAGGCTGACAAAATCCACATATCCACCAACAACGTAATCATCATTGCCGGAATCAGTGGAGTTATAGGACCATCCAAAGTTTCCTAACTGAATATCACTGGATGCTAAACTGGATATGGCATCGGCATCACTTAGAGTATCGAAATCTTCGACACGGGTTGGATTGGTAGATGCAAGATCTACTTCTATTTCATAAGAGTCACCTAAGGTAGTAACATCTACAGGGAACCATATATACTGATCCAAAAAACAATTTACAACATCTGACTGTACGGTGTAGTCAAATATAGGTGAGTCAACACTAGAATTTCCACCATGTTTTGTAGTATAGGTGAATGTACCAGAGGAAGTTGAGTAGTTGCTATCAGAATAGACAGTAATGGTTATGGATGTAATTTTTGTCAGTATGGTGGTTCCAAACCAAAATCTGGCATATTCTATGCTATTATCGTCTACATATGTGGTATAGGAAAAGGAGTTGCTATTAACAATAGTGTAGTCGTATGTATTTGATGTAATACTGTCAAATCGATCCTGGTAGATATTAGTGGTTGACATAACATCGGTTTCGCCTCCGATACGGATAGCCAAATCCAAGGCATCTGCTCGCTCGGTAGTATCTACAGTCAAATCACCAGTAACTTTAATATTTGCTGTATTAGATCCAGAACTACCTGATCCGGAACCAGACATGGCAAACTCAAAATGAGTTCCGTTTGCATCTAAGGCCAGACATACCGTTGTGCTGTTTTCAATGGTAGTTTCTGTACCGGCAGTAGGTAGTCTATAAATTAGAGTCGAGCCGGTATTATTAGAGATTTGCAGATAATGAGTTATGCCATCGTCTCCAGACCATGATATTCTATTATCAGTATAGGTAATAGTAGCTGTTGATTCTGTAAATGTGGAATCTGCATAGGTTCCAATCACAGCAGTTAGAACACCATCGCCGTCATTTTCGTCGTAGGTTAAGGTGTGACTGGATAGGGTAATGGAGTAGCCGGATAAACTATCTACATCATAGGCATAGTTGGTAGTTGCAAAGACTGTGAGATTTACACTTCCAAGTGAAAAAGTAAATGCTGTAAAGAGGGCTAGGATAGATGCCAGCCCGGTTTGAAGTAATTTTTTCATAATCATTCCTCCCCTGAAAAAAATTTACTTTCTTATACTAAATTATATTTTGAATTTTTTTAATAATGAAGAGGTTTTCCAAAGCCGTCAATGACAGAAATTGGCAAATAGAGGAATAATGATGTGTATTTTAGTAGAATTTTTAGAAAAAAAGAGGAAAAAGAGTTGACATTCCTTTATGCCCCGTATAAAATAACAAAGTACGTTTACATTGAACTGTCCGTGTCCAGGCTACAATGTAATCAATTATTTATGAATTACACATTACATTGGAGGTGTAGGAATTGGCTAATATTAAATCAGCAAAGAAGAGAGTATTAGTTACAGCTACTAAGACTGAAAGAAATAAGGCTATCAAGTCTAAGGTTAAGACTTCTATCAAAAAAGTAGAAGCAGCTGTTGCTGAAGGAAACAAGGAAGCAGCACAGGAAGCACTTTTAAATGCTACTGTTGATATTGACAAGGCTGCTACAAAGGGCGTTTACCACAAGAACAACGCTTCTCGTAAGGTTTCCCGTCTTGCAAAAGCCGTTAACAAAATGGCTTAATCTTTTTAAGAATACAAATAATAAAACCCTCGGTCCCGTCAACCGAGGGTTTTTTGTATTTATTTGCTGTATTTCACCATTAAAAGTTCAACCCCAATCTTTTCATCGATTTGTCCATTACGTATACGCCAGGTAGTGTCGGCGGCATCGTTTAATACCGCTTTTACTGCATTAGGTGGAAACTTTTGAAACATATTCATTTTTAAGTATTTTTGAACAATGAAAGGATAAAGACCTAATTCTTTTGCGGCCTGATTAGGACTGCTTCCATTGTCTAATAACTCACCTAAAGCAAGCAAATGTTTAAATTGACGAACGATATTCGACATAATCTTCATTGGAGGAACTTTTGAAACCAATAATTCCTCATATAGTCGAAGTACAGTTGAGGAATCTTTATCACCGATGGCATTAATCATATCAAAAATATGATCCTGGTAAGTAGGGGAGCAGATCGCCTCAATATCTTCTCTGGTAATGGTATCTTTATCAATGCAATAGGAGATGATTTTTTGCACCTCGTTGTACATATATTCCATGCTGCGTAATTCTTTATTGGAATAGGTAGCTTCAGCAAAAGCCTGCCATCCGTCTTTAGTTATAGATTTATTTTCAGCTTTTAAAAGATAGGCAATCCAAATTTGCAAATCGTGTTCCGTAGGCATGGTGCATTCCATGTCTCCATCAAGTTTGTGAATGGATTTAAAAACCTTTGTATTTTTTTTAACTTTTGATTCATTAAAAATAACATAGGAAGATTCTGGAATATGTTCAATACAATCTGCAATAAGGTCATTGGAAGAATTACAGAATCCACTATCATAAATAACGGTAACCCGTTTATCAGATAAAAATGGAATGGTATTGATGGTATTTACTACACCTTGAGCATCTAATCCTTCTCCTTTGAACACATTGAAGTTCATATCATTTTCATCTACGCCAAAAGCCTTGATTAAATTTTGGGTGTGCTGACGGCGCAAGTACGTTTCTTCACCATACAGCAAATACACCTGTTTTAATTGTCCTGTTTTTATATCTGTATTTACATTACTCATAAGTGTAATGTTATCACAAATCCTCTTGACATGCCATTAGAGAAATGGGTAACATAACTATGGATAATTTTGTTTATTGGGGTATATTATTTATGAAAAAAATTGTGTTTTTGACTGCAGACTGGAATCCAGAAATTGCAGAAAAAGTATATACAGCAATATATGAAGCGGCGGATAAACTTGAATTTTCCATTGATATTTTTTCTTGCTTTGGTGGGCTTGTGGAAGAAGGAAATGTCATTGGTGAGTATGATATTTATAAATTACCTAATTTTAAAGAGTATGATGGTGTACTTGTTATGGCATCGCAGATTCATGCAGAAACAGCAAGAGATCGTGTTGTTGCACTAACAAGAAATGCTAATATTCCAGTGGTGAGTATCAATGTCCCTTTGGAAAATACGATTCAAGTAGGAACGGATAATTATCATTCTTTTTGCCAGATTGTGGAACATGTTATTACTGTTCATAACGCAGAAAACATTATGCTTTTAGAGGGCCCAAGAGGATATGAGGCTGATATTAGAAAGCAGGCTTTTGTAGATACTATTAGTCGTTATAATTTACATGACAGTGTTTCCTATTTCAAAGGGGACTGGAGCATGAAGTCAGGAAATCGCTGTGCAAATAAATTGTTATTAGATAAAGAAAATCTTCCAGATGCTATTATTTGTGCGAATGATGATATGGCCATTGGCTGTGCAGAAATATTAGAAATATCAGGGGTTCATATCCCGGAGGATGTGATAATAACAGGCTTTGATGATAACGAAAGCTCCCGTGTCTTTTCACCGTCTATTACTACAGTATCGAGAGATTATAACAAAATGATTTTAGATGCTATGGAAAATGTTTTGGCTGAAATTGAACATAAGCCTCATCAAAGAGTGTTGTTCTCAGATCATGAGCTGATGCTTAGAGAATCCTGTGGCTGCAAAGAGCATTCTGACGAAGGCGTAAAGATGTTTCGACGAAGATATACTTCTATGAATCGCCATATGTCTGAGGTGGAATTTGAACTAGATAAAATGACAGGAGATTTCTTTAATGCAAAAGACGCCTACCATCTTTTTGAATTAGTGGAAAAATATGCTGCTTCCTTTGGAGTAGAAGATCTTTATGTTTTTGTTTATCATCAATATTTTTCGTCTATTTTAGATGGAAAGCCCATGTTAGAGCCGAAGGCGTTTCATTTGGTGGATTTAATTGCCTGTCATGAAAATCGTCCCTTTATAGATGAAAAGGAACATATTTATAAAACTATAGAAATGCGGGAATTAATGCCAAAGGATATTCGAGAAGAATCACGAGTATGGCTGTTTTATCC
>JAIKXK010000041.1 GCA_024684155.1 Lachnospiraceae bacterium
GCCAGGAAAGCCAAATGCTTCCATACGCGATAATCCACTTTAATAAAAAATGCCATAGCAACAAAGCCTAAAATAGAAGCCATAAATTGTCGACGGACATAATAGGTTCCATCTCCAAACTTTATGGTTGCTTTATAGGCACTGGTGGAATAAAGCATTACCATACCAAATGCTAAAAGCAGAATTACCGTTACCAGCAATCCGTAGTCAAAATATTGAGTTTTAAAGTGTCCTTTTTTTGACATAAAACTCTCTTACTCCTCATATCCGCGAGCAAATTCCTTAAACATATCTCCTCGCTGTTCATAGTTATCAAACATTCCCCAACTTGCACAAGCAGGTGATAAAAGTATTGCTTCTCCCCTTTTCGCTTCGCTATAGCAAATATCCATAGCTTCCTTTAAACTTTCTGCAAATGAGTAATCCATAAATCCATGGGCTTTCGCACACTCTGCGATTTTTTCCTTTGTCTGTCCAATTAAAACAAGTTTTTTCACTTTACCATGAAATGAATCGATCCACTCATCGTAGGTGGAATTTTTATCATATCCTCCACCAATTAAATAAGTTGGGCGATCCATAGCTTCGATTCCTTTGATTGCAGCATCTGGATTGGTTCCCTTTGAATCATTATAGAATCGAACTCCTCTTTTTTCACAAACATACTCAATTCTATGTTCTACTGCATGAAAGGCTTTTAATCCACGAACAATTTCTTCAGGTTCAACACCCATAGCATCTGCCATAGCAATAGCTGCCATAGCATTTTCATAATTGTGAAGTCCTAAAATATTCAACTCTTCTACAGCTATGATTTTTTCTTCCGGCATTTTATAAATAACACCTTCATTGTAATAGTAACCATCTACTCCATCTGGGAGCTTTGAGGCACTACTAAAGTAAACCACCTTACAGTTTAAACTTTTTCCAAACTGACGTAGGACTTCATCCTCATAATTTAAAACACAAACATCATCCTTTGTCTGATTCTTTGTAACTGACTCTTTGGCAGCAATGTAATTCTCCATGGTATGATGTCTGTCCAAATGATCTGGGGTTATATTTAAAATTGCACTTACCTTTGGTGCAAAGGTATCACAGGTTTCTAACTGAAAGCTTGAAATTTCTGCTACAAATACACTATCGTCTGTTGCGTCTTCTACTCTTTCGGTATAAGGGATACCTATATTCCCCACCACACGAACATCCTGAAAATGCTGTTCCATTAAAAGTCCAGTCAAAGCCGTTGTAGTAGTCTTTCCATTGGTCCCGGTAATGGCAACTACTCTGCCCTTTCCTAGGGTATAAGCAAGCTCTACTTCACCAGATAAAGAAATATTATGTTTTCTCAAGTCCAAAACAAACTCTGAATCTGTTGGAACACCAGGACTTAAAACAGCACAGGTTACTTCTTCTTTCACATGTTCAGGAACCTCGCCTAAGAATAATTCCACTCCTTTTAAAGAAGGATTCTTTTCAAAAAATCCCTCCTTGTTTAAAGACACATTTCCATCATATAAATAAAACTTCTCGTTTTTTTCCTTTAATAAATTTGAAGCGGCTACGCCACTTTTTCCTGTTCCTACTACTAAATACACTTCCATTTTTACACTCCAAGATAAGCAACGATACACATAACAAGTGTAATCAAACTAAATACAACTACTACTTTTTTCTCTGACCATCCACCTAATTCAAAATGATGATGGATTGGTGCCATACGAAAGATTCTTTTTCCATGGGTAAGCTTAAAATATCCCACCTGCAAAATAACAGAAATCACTTCTACTAAATAAATCAATCCTACCAAAATAATAAACAAAGGCATCTGAAGTACATAGGCAATTCCAGCGACAAATCCACCTAGAGCAAGAGATCCTGTATCACCCATAAACACCTTTGCAGGATAGTGATTGTAAATTAAAAATCCAATTAACGCGCCAATAATCGCAACGCAAATACAAATCAAATCAGGGGCTTCTATTGCACATACAGCAGCAAAAAAGCATGCCACTATAATAGTAACGCAGGAGGCTAAGCCATCCAATCCATCTGTAAAGTTCACTCCATTTACAGTTCCTAATACAGCCACAAACAATATGACATAATTAAACCATCCAAAATCTAAATATATACTTGGGAAGAATGGAACCCGAAGTGCAAGGCTAACATGTAACACCTGGGTTAAATAATAAGCAAATACTATAGTTACTAAAAACTGTAAACCAAATTTCTGCCATGCAATTAAACCATCAGAACGACGAAGTACAACTTTTAGAAAATCGTCTAAAAATCCAATAATTCCAAAACCAATGGTTAAGATTAAAACGGCTGCTGTTCTTCCTCCAAAGTTGGTACAAATAATAATTCCAGTAAGAAGAACTGCCAGCATAATTAAAAGTCCTCCCATGGTAGGAGTCCCCACCTTTGCCTGATGAGATTCCAAACACTCTCTTTCTGTCTGAGAAGCCTTTAGTTCTTTTAGTTTTTTAATAAGAATAGGCATAAATAAAGCTACTATTCCAAAAGACAACACAGCTGATACTATAATCATTACTACCATTTAATTACTCACTCCTAACTTTAAGCACCATAAGGAATCAAACCTGACACTGCGGTAGAATCCTCTGCTTCTTCTATGGTTTCAATGTTTAAATATGGTAAAATCTGCACCAAAATATTATGAACGATTTGCTGAGCATACACTGAATGAGCCTGATCATCCACATTGGGCTGATCCACGATACAATATATTAGCACTTCCGGGTCATCTTGTGGTGCATAACCGATAAATGATACCAAATAGTTTCCATCTCCACGAGGAAGTTTCTGGGCTGTACCTGTTTTACCGCCCAAATCATATCCATAAACTCCCGCAGTTTTACCGGTACCATCCGATACAACCATACGAAGATATTCTTTTAACTGATTTGATACTTCATCAGAAACAATTTCTTTTTCCACTACCGGATTAATTTCTTCTAATACATTTCCTGCCTCATCTTCAATACCAGTTACAACATGAGGCTGATATAAATCCCCACCATTTACTAAAGCGCTAAAAGCAGACGCAAGCTGAATCATAGTGGTATTAAAGTTTTGTCCAAATGAGTTTGTTGCCAGGTTAATGGTCTTTGATAAATCATCTTCCGAATATAACAAAGAATCCGTTCTTGCTTCACCCGGTAAGTCTACATTTGTCTTTTGTCCAAATCCAAAAAGTCTTTGGTAATAATAGAAATTAGATCCACCAATAATATAGGACATCTGCATCAAGGCATCATTGCAGGAATCCATTAGCGCCCCGGCAATTGTTTCAAGCCCATGACCAGATCGATTTACGCAGTGAATTTCGTATCCACTGATTTTTTCCACACCATCGCACATGAAAGTTTCATCTCCCTTTAGAAGGCCACTTTCCAATCCCATGGCAACCGTAAAGGGCTTAAAGGTAGAACCTGGCTCATAGGTGGAACTTACGCAATAGTTTTGCCATAGTCCGTTTAAGACATCCAACTGCGCATCTGTATCCATCTCACTTAGTTCTTCTTCTGTATAAAGAGCACTTAAGTCTCTTGGGTTATTTAAGTCGAAGGTTGGATAAGATGCCATGGCATAAATTTCCCCATTTTGAGGATTCATAATTAATACAGCAGTATTTAAACTACCATCATTTTCTTCATCTGCCAAAGTCTCGTTAAAAGCCTTCACTTCACTTTCCACAATACTTTGAATATTTAGATCAATGGAGGTAATAATATTCTTTCCATTTTCAGGATCAATTACAGTTTGTTCCAAATCATTATCTGAATTTAAATATCCATAAGAACGACCATTGACTCCATTTAAAACATCGTTGTACTGATTTTCCAAACCAATCACACCGTTATTTCCAGAAGATACAAAACCCACTAAAGAAGATGCAATGGTGGAATATGGGTATACTCTGTCATATTCCTTTTCAAACCAAATACCAGAAATCGTATCTCCTGTTTCTTCATCATCCTCGTACTTCTCAAAAGAAGCCATCTCTTCATAAGAAACTCCTTTTGCCAGGATAATATATTGGCTATCGCTTTTTTCTTCTAAAGCTTCTCTCATGGTAGCTTCTTCTATCTCTGGGAAACACTCTGTTACATAAGAAATCGTCGTTTCAATTTTATCTTCATTTTGATTTAAAACTTTTGCATCTAAAATAACATTGTATACATCCACAGAAGTTGCAAGGACGGTTCCATTTGCATCTACAATGTCTCCTCGCTTATAGGGGATAGTGGTACTATCATACTCTAACTGAGACAGTACTATCTTTTCGTACTTATCACCGCTAGTGTATTCGATGTACATCAGTCTTCCTATAAGAACAACAAAAAGAACGCATATAACTCCGAACACTAATGTTAGTCGCCTCTGCATTCTTCTTGATAACTTATCTTTTATTCTTTTTTTCTGCCTTCTTCTATTAACCACGATTAATCATTCCTAAGGGATTATTAGTATTGACTCATATAGTCTTCATCATCTATATCATAATACACTATTTGACCTTCGCTTGCATAGACCATTCCATATTCATTTAAGGCAGTCTGTTTAATCTCATTAATATTTGTAGCAGTATCAATACGAGACTGGGCTGCGCTGTTAGAAGCCTTCATGTCACTGATATCCTCTTTTAAGGTTGAAATAGAACTCATATGAGAACGAATGCTGGTCTGTAGGTTTACATATCCAATAAAAAATCCGCCAAACATTACAACAGCTATAATTACCATAAAAGCTGTCATTCGATTTCTTCTTAAACTGCGAGCGTTCTGACGAGCACGACTCTTTTGTTTACGACGACGTTCTTCCTCTTCTTCTCTTCTTCTAGTCTCTCTATCCGGGAGAATATCACCTACATTAACTGTATTTCCTTCTACGTAAGTCTGATAATATTCCTGATTTAATGCAGCATTTCCGTTGCTGTAATAATAAGTTTGAATTTCTTTCATTTAACACACCTCACTACTTGCGCCCGATTCCTTCGCCTCACGCAAAGGAATCGAACCAAGCGTTCCCACTCTTAGCATCACGCTAAAATAAAGCTGTTTTTCTATACCGGAGATCTCTCTCCTCCTTAAAGCGTTGACTCGCTTAAAGTTCTTTTAAATACTCTTAATTTTGCACTTTTTGATCTGGAATTTTCTTCTAATTCCTTTTCCCCTGGCAAAATAGGTTTCCTTGTTAACTGTTTTCCTTTTGACTTTTTTCCGCACACACATACTGGAAAGTCCTTTGGACAGGTACAGGGATCTTCGTTCTTTCGAAAGGCATTTTTTACAATTCTGTCCTCTAGGCTGTGGAACGTTATAATTGCAAATCTTCCGCCATCATTTAAAAGATCCACCATATCGTCTAGATTTTCTTCCAACACAAAAAGTTCTCTATTAAGCTCAATGCGAAGAGCTTGGAAGGTTCGTTTTGATGGATGACCTCCAGTCTTTTTCATCTTTGCCGGGATGGAAGCATCAATCACTTCATTCAACTGCCCCACCGTTCCAAAAGGCTTTTTCTGTCGATACTCTACAATATGTTTTGCTATATTTTTAGCGAATTTTTCTTCGCCATAGTCCTTAATCACATGAAATAATTCTGATTCAGAATATTCATTTAAAATACTTGCAGCAGTCTTTGGATTTCTTTGATCCATACGCATATCTAATGGCGCTTCTGCAATCATGTAAGAAAAGCCCCGCTCCTCGGTATCGAGTTGAAATGAGGAAACTCCCAAATCAAGTAGGATCCCGTCTACCTTATCAACGCCGAGCTTTTCTAACTCTAGCGCCATATTTTCATAGTTACTATGAACAATTGTTACCTTCTCAAATTGGCCTGCTTCTTTTAGTCGCTTCGTTGCTGCTTCTATGGCATCTTCATCCTGGTCAAATCCAATGAGACGGCCGCTAGTTAAGCGTTTGCAAATCTCTGTAGAATGGCCTGCGCCTCCTAAGGTTCCGTCAACATAAATGCCATCTTCTTTAATATCAAGTGCATCAAGCACTTCATTTAACATTACCGAATAGTGTACGAATTCTTTCATATTAAATTCCAATTCCTAACTCTGCCATCTGTTCTGCGATTTCATCCATATCATCGAAATTGTTGTTGTCGTCCCACTTCTTACCACTCCAAATTTCTACGCGGTTTAGAACTCCAACAGTCACAATATCCTTCGATAAATCTGCAAACTCTCGTAATTGATTAGGAAGTAAGATTCGTCCCTGCTTATCAATTTCAACAAAACATGCACCTGCAAAAAAGAATCTTGCAAACTTACGTGCACTTGCTGTAGTGGTATTGGCTTCACGGAATTTTTCTTCAATCAAATTCCATTCTGATAACGGATATACAAACAGACATCCATCTACACCTTTGGTAACAACAAACTCTTTCCCCAAGGCTTCGCGAAACTTTGCTGGTACGATTAAGCGTCCCTTTTCATCTATGTTATGTCGATATTCACCCATGAACATAAGGGACACCTCCTCTCTCCATTTTGTTCCACTTTCATCCACTTTCTACCACTGATAAACAAATTTTAAGGCAAAAAAGGCAAAAAATCAACCCGCAAAGCCCCATTCTACGTGGTTTGCGGGTTGTGGAGGGATGTGGAAGCCAGGTGGAGGAATGTTCCATGCGCTTATGTTGTGCTTTTCATTCCATCTAACCACTACATCTTGTATCTCTCTATATTCTTTTGTGCAATTCTTACAAAATTATCTCTCCATTTTTATGTTTTTTATTAAAATTATACTTCTTCCATAAAATACAGTCTTGCATTGTGATCTGTCATAATGCGAACATTGCCTTCCATATCAAAGCCAGTGGATGCAAAAGCAGGTTTTAATCCTACCCCGGCATGCATAAGTGCATTTCCATAGGCTTCATAATCTTCCTTGTCTCCTTTTGGTGTCACGAACTTATCAATAACATTATGTAAAAAGCTATCCTGTTTTACATGTATTGGCACTGCTCCATTAATTAAATCGCCAAAGGCTTTTATAGAGACCTTGCTTTCCTGACTGTAAAAATGATATTTTTTCAAAGGATCTAGTCCATAGGCATGATAGTCTAAGAACGGTTTGTTTGGCTGAACTTCCTTTTGGAAAATCATTCCAACTGCCTGTTTTTTATCCTTTGATGCAACGGTCCACTCTACGACATTCCCAAACTTACCTCTGTAGAAGTTACCAAACTGCATACACTCACGGAACTTTTTATACACTTCGATCTGATTTTTAATGGCCGCTAAATCCTCTTTTTTCATATCGGATAAATTACATTCATATCCTAATACTCCAAAGGATGCTACCGCAAACCGAGAGTCAATCGGTACGCGACGCAAGGTCTGATGGTTCGGTACGTTTGATACATGGGCAGACACGCAGGACATTGGATATCCATAGGAATATCCATTTTGAATGGAAAGTCTGGCTACTGCATCCGTATCATCAGAGGCCCAAATCTGTGGAAAATAACAAAGAGCTCCTAAGTCAAAACGGTTTCCTCCAGAAGCACATCCTTCAAAGAGAACCTTTGGAAACGTTTGTGTCAAAGTTTTTGCCAGCTGATAAAATCCCATAATATATCGATGGAACACTTCTCCCTGGGCATCTGCAGCTAAATGCTGAGAATACACATCGGAAAAGATACGATTCATATCCCATTTTACATAGGCAATATTAGCAGAGGAAATTACATCACACATGGCTTTTGTAATGTAGTCCACTACCTTTGGATTGGCAAAATCTAAAATCCTTTGATTTCGTCCTTCTGAGTGATTCTTTCCAGGGATTTCAATGGACCACTCGGGATGAGCTCGATATAAGTCGGAATCTACATTTACCATTTCCGGTTCAATCCAGAT
>JAIKXK010000048.1 GCA_024684155.1 Lachnospiraceae bacterium
CTCTAAGGATCCATTTTCTTTATCGCAAAAAGGAGTATCGGCGTGGGTTAAAAAAGGTCCAATTCCAATCATATCAGGTTTTAGATTTTGCAGAAATCGAAGGTCTTTTACAAGATAAGAAACTTCTTGATAGGGAGAACCCACCATGATACCAGCTCCAACCTGATAGCCAATTTCTTTTAGGTCATATAAGCATTTCATTCGATGCTCATAACTCATTGCTTCAGGATGGAGTTTTTCGTAGTGAGACTTTGTAGCTGTTTCATGTCGTAGCAGGAAACGATTTGCACCGGCATCAAAATAAGCCTGGTAACTGTCATGTTCCTTTTCTCCAATGGAAAGGGTAATGGCGCAATCAGGATATTCTTTTCGAATCCTTTTTATAATGGAAATCAATCGCTCATCTGTAAAATAAGGATCTTCTCCAGACTGTAAGACAAAGGTACGAAAACCAAGGTCATAGCCGTCTTTACAGCATTCTAAGATTTCATCTTCTGATAATCGATAGCGGGTTGCTTTTTTATTTCCATGTCGGATGCCACAGTAATAGCAGTCGTTTTTACAATAATTAGAAAATTCAATTAACCCACGGACATAAACGTCGGTACCATAGTTTTCTCGACGTACTTCATCTGCAGTGGTAAATAAATATTGACGTACCTCTTCTTCTTCTGTAGTCAATAGTTCCAAAAACTCTTCATCTGCTAAATCTTTGGTATTTCTTAATTTATCTATAATCTTTATAAGCTCTTTACTTGTTTTCATGCATCTAATGTAAATCATATTTATGCTACCCGCAAGTATAGATTTTTCTTATATCCATAACCTATACTTTATGGAGTATATATAGGGGAGGGGGAGCCGGGGCTGCCTACTGTTGTTTTAAGTGTCTCGTCGTTGATTTTAATGATTTCTATTTTTTACATAAAGGGTTTTGTCGTGACCGTTCCTAACGTGCAATCCGTTGCACGTGCGTCACTACCTCAAGCATCCTTGCTTGAGGTTCACTCTGTATTTAAGAAATCATAAAATCATACTTCCTCGTCAAAAAAACAACAGTAGGCAGCCCCGGCTCCCCCTCCCCCTATATACATAGTAAGAAAAGTATAGGCTGTGTATCTGACATAGACGCAGATAGTGCGTTTGACTTTGGGAAATGGGAGAAATATACTAAATTCATGGGTTTTTCGAGAGCGAGAAACGTTAATTAGGAGGACATAGAATGGAAATCGCAAATAGTGTAATAGATTTAATTGGTCATACCCCAATGTTAAATGCAAAAAATTATGCAAAGAGTGCAGGGGTAGAAGATGCAAATTTGTGGGTAAAGTTAGAATGCATGAACCCTGCCGGTAGTGCGAAGGATCGTGTGGGACTTTTTATGATTGAAGATGCAGAAAAAAGCGGAAAGTTAAAACCAGGTGCTACTATTATTGAGCCTACTTCTGGAAATACAGGAATTGGCCTTGCAGCTGTTGCAACAGCAAAGGGATATAAGGTGTTATTAACGTTACCAGAGACTATGTCTGTGGAAAGAAGAACCTTGCTTAAGGCATATGGTGCAGAACTTGTTTTAACAGATGGTGCAAAGGGAATGGCCGGTGCCATTGAAAAAGCAGAAGAGTTACAAAAAAATACGCCAGGCTCTGTAATTTTAGGACAGTTTACTAACCCTGCGAATCCAGCAGCCCATAAAGCAACTACTGGACCGGAAATATGGGAACAGACAGATGGAAAGGTTGATATTTTTGTGGCAGGAGTAGGAACCGGCGGAACTCTAACAGGTGTGGCAGAGTATTTAAAGGAAAAAAATCCCAATATAAAAATTGTAGCTATGGAACCGGCAACCTCACCAGTACTTACCACAGGTAAGGGTGGTGCTCATGAAATCCAGGGAATCGGTGCTGGATTTGTTCCAGAAATTTTAAATACAGAAATATATGACGAAGTCATTACCATAGAGAATGAGGATTCTTATATAGAGGGAAAATCCTTTGCAAAGAACGAAGGAATTTTAGTTGGTATTTCTTCCGGTGCGGCTTTAAAAGCTGGTGTAATTCTTGCAAAACGACAAGAGAATAAGGGAAAAAATATTGTAGTTTTTTTACCAGATTCAGGAGATCGTTACTTATCCACACCATTGTTTTTATAGGCAGGTGTGTACTTGTTTGTCTGATTTTAAACTGATATAATATTTTTAAGTATTGCTTTAGGAAATGAGGGGTATATAAGCAATGACAGCTAGGGGCAAAACATTAAAAATATTAATACCGGTATTAGAGGTTTTGATTATAGCATCCCTTTTGACCGCTTTCGTTTATGTGTTTATAAATGCAAGAGGTGAAGGGGATGTTTTTGACATTTCAGAGGGTTGGGATGTTATTGTAGATGATAAGGAATATGAAAATGTTGATCTTTCTACTTTTACATTTCCAAGAGATGTGAAAAATGTTCATGAAATTAATATGTACTACCATCTTTCTGATGATATGTTGCATGGGATGACCATGAGAGTTTATACGAGATTA
>JAIKXK010000105.1 GCA_024684155.1 Lachnospiraceae bacterium
ACTGGAAATGGAAAAGAGTATTTCCTGACGGTAGGGGAAAACGGAAACTATTCCGTAAGTGAAGATAAATATGAGGATATTTATTAAAAAATAGTTCTATACACAAAATAAAAGCTCCGGCTTTCAAAGTCTTTTGACTGAGATAAGCTGGAGCTTATTTTTATAAATAACAAAGAATTGGAATTATAATTCCTATAATACATCCAAACACTACTTGGAGAGGAGTATGGCCTACAGAAGTTTTAAGATGTTCCTTTTGTAATATTTCATAATCTTCTGGCTTAATAAGAGATTTTAAAATCCTTGTTTGTTTTTCTGTTTCAAGCCTTACGCACATAGCGTCATTCATAACAACCAGGGCTAAGATAAATGCAATAGCAAAGGCAGCAGAAGAAAATCCGTTATCTAAACCACAGGAAATGGCGATGGCGGTGACAGTCGCAGAATGTGCACTAGGCATTCCACCCTGACCAAGTAAAATCTTAGGATTGAAGGAATGAGATTTAATTCCGTGAATTACCATTTTTATTAATTGGGCTATAAGCCAGGAGAGGCCGGAGGCAATTAAAATTTTATTTGCTAATAATTGGTAGACAATTTCCATATTACGTCTCTCCCTTCTGAAGTAATAAGTCACCAATATTATAACATTGTATGAGTGTAAAAACTCCTAAATTTGCTGGAATTTTTCTACTTCAGAGTTTAACTGGTCTACGGTTTGGCTATTGTGGTTTGATTCATTCTGAATTTCAGAAACGGATAGGTGTAAATTATTCATATCCTCGGTGGATTTAATAAGGGCAGAAACACTGTTTTCGGAAGCTACACTAATTTCTGTAATTCCATCGGAGAGAGCCTCTGTCTTTTCCTGCATATGCTTTGCATGTTCAGAAAATCTGGTAAGTAGGTTGTAAATATCCTGAATTCCACTTTGGTTTTCAATGGCATTATCAACAAATTTATCATAGTCATCTAAAATAGAACCTGTAATATATTCTAACAGTTCGTTGGCATTAGAAACTAATTCATGAACAGCATCTAAAACAATGACATTGGTAGCCTGAATATCGGTAGCAATATTTTTTGTATCTTCTGCAAGGCTTTGGATTTCTGTAGCTACCACAGCAAATCCTCTACCACTATCGCCGGCACGGGCAGCTTCAATAGAAGCGTTTAAGGCAAGTAAATTGGTTTGAGACGAAATACTTAGAATATTATTTGTTAGTTCTCGAATCTGTTCTACGGAGTTACTCTTTTCTATAGATTCTTCCATACGAGCTGAAATGTCTTCAATAATACCCTGGGTTTGTTGTTTGTTAGACAGGGAAAATTCCTTTACTTCCTGGGCGTTTGATAATAAAGCCTCTACCTGAAGTGAGTTACTGTCAGAATCAGAATAAATTTGTTTTGCGGAAGCTAAAATATCAGAGGTAGATTCATCAATATTTTGCAAGGTGGCAGATATTTCTTCCATATTTGCAGAGACTTCGCTTAATCCGTCAAAAATTGAAGAAGATGTAGATTCACAAGCAGTAATGTTTTCATCCATTTTTAAGGTGGCTAAGTGAATGTTTCCAGATCCATTTTTTATGGATACAATCACTTCCTGTAATTCTTCAATAAAAGAATTCACACCTATGGCGATACGCCCAACTTCATCTTCATAAAGATAGTCAAGTCGACTGGTTAAATCTCCATTTCCAGATTTTAGGTCAGAAATAATTGCGCCTAGTTTCTTTTCCATAGATTCTAATGGACGAAGAACGGTGCGAAGAATTATGTAAATAATCATTACCATAGCGATAACAAAAACCACTGCCATACCAATGGTTATATTCGTAGCGCGACTAACTCTAGCTTGAATGAGATGATCTTCGTGAGCTACTAAAGAATTAAGAGTCTCTTCAAAGTCGTCTTCTGCTACAGAAAGATTGTACATAGTAGAGCTAAGAGCTTTATAAGAACTTTTTAGTGTAGATAAATCACTTTTTTCCATGGCAGCAATCATATTCTTTGCCTGTTTTACATATGCCTGAATGGATTGATAATAAGGTTCATAAGCCTCTGATAAGGTAGAATTCATTTCTGCCTTTGAAAATTTTTCCACATAAGTCTGAATCGTATCTGCATTTTCTAAAACTGCATCTGTTGCAGTAATGCAGGCCTTTGTGGTTTTCGAATTAAAAGAATTCGCGGCCATAGACTCCAGAGCAGATGTTTCTACAGTAGCCATATTTTCTTCTAAAATAGCTTGCTCTGAAGATAGGTGAAGAGCGTAATCAGCAAGCAGGGTGGTTGACAAGTCCACCTGATCGTTGGTGATTCCACTCATGACGGCGTTGGCAGCATAAATAAATTGTAGCACAACTAAGACGGATAGAATCCGCAGTTTGATAGATTTTTTCATTTCATATTTCCTCCAAGTATAATTGATTTAACTATAGCAGAAGGTGAATGAAAAATAAGAGAAATGGAGCAAATGGTAGGAATTTAGGCACAAACGGTAGAGACAAATATATGAAGTAAAACAGACGTAAAAAATCCGACCTTCTAAGAGAAAGTCGGATGGTAGTTAAAGATAAAAATAGACAAGAGCGGCAACTAAAGTTCCAAGGAAAAAACCGGAAACAACCTGGGAAGGAGTGTGGCCTACAAATTCTTTTAACTTTTGGTCAGGAGGGGTATCATCATAAATAATCTTAATCAAATCATTTAAGACTTTTGCCTGTTTTCCTGTCTCTAATCGAACGCCCATAGCATCGTGCATAACGATAAGAGCAAAGATTGCCGCTAAGGTAAAGGCAGGGGAATCAAAGCCTAAGTACAATCCAAAGGATACGGCAATGGAAGTAACGGTAGCTGAGTGAGCACTTGGCATCCCTCCATCACCAAAGAGCCGCTTGAAATCCAGGGTGCGGTTTACAATGGCAAAGATGATGGTTTTTAATATCTGGGCACTGGCCCAGGCAATACCACCGGTAATTAAAATTTTATTAGACAATAATTCATTCAGTATATTCATAGTTTAGTATTCCAATAGCGAGCTAATTTGATTTTCTGTGGCAAACACACTTAAAAGTGTACCAGGCTTTAAAGTAGCACCTTTTAAAGATGACCCTAAATATTCCTGCGTTTTTCCTATTAAACTGCCACCTGACGTAGCAAAGGGAATAATGGT
>JAIKXK010000106.1 GCA_024684155.1 Lachnospiraceae bacterium
GTTTCAGGACGAAGTTCTGCCATAGTTGCATAAGGATCTGCCTTGTATAGTTTTTCTCCTTCAGGGGTTGTAATTAGATACTTATACAAATCCCCTTCCTTCGCCTCAGGAATAAAGGTCTCGTAGACACCCATTTCTTCCGGTGCCACTCTCTCCATCATATGAGATGTTTCATTCCATCCATTGAACTCACCAATAACAGCAACTGATGCTGCGTGTGGAGCCCAAACATCAAAACAAATTCCCTCTACTCCATCTACAGTCATTTCATGAGCACCCATTTTTCTAAATATGTCATAGTGAGTGCCCTGTCCCAATAAATAACTGTCTAATTCTGTGAAATTACTCATATCTTTTCCCCTCTATTCTTCTTGAAAATCTTTCTCCTGTAAGATTAAATTTCCCTCATCATCATAATGCTTTCCGCCAAGTCGACCAAAGAAACCTCCTAGTCCACCTCTCTCTGCATAATCAATGGCTTCATCAACAATCTCCTTCACTCCTGTAATGTAAACAGGATGATCTGGACGGAATCGAATATTGATCTTATCGTACAAAGCCAAAATACCTAACTCATCAATGCTGTACCCCAACTCCAGCGCATAAGTTTTTCCAAAATTAACCAATTCATCAATGGTTAATACCGGAATATTGATTCGTTCCGTAAATTTCTTTGATAACTCGCCATTCATATTCATAAGACGTCTCAGGTTTTCCTTGGTGTCTTCAAAGATTACTAACATACCTGTATCATCATTCTCCATTAATAAAGACAATGTTACTGCACTTTCTACGTTAATATCTCCGGCTTTTTCTACAATCAAACATCCTCCAGCAACTGCAGCAAAGAGTTGTTTAATATCTTTTTCATTCAGGCGTGCACCGTCGATTTTACCTACGTTTCCAGAAGGCTTTCCAAGCTCTTCCTGCAACACCTTTATAATATTAGTAGCAAGGGTGGTTTTTCCACTACCCTTTCCGCCTTGAATTAAAATATTTCCAGTTTTTACCGAATTAGATCCAGATAATCTTGCCCGAACTCCAGTTAATACCTGACAAAGATTTTTCTCCATTCCCACAATAGGAATAAAATAAGAAAAGATTTCCTTTTCATCTGCCGTAAGTTCAAACTGAGGCATCTCCTGCTCAATTACTTCTCTTTCTAATTCCTTCTCAAGAGAAATATCTGGAGTTACACGACCTAAATCAATGGTCTTTCCATTGTAGATTGCATCTTCCTCTGCCTTTTGCTCAGGAGTCAGTTCATCTTCCACCTGGATATCCTTGTCTTTTTCCATAAGTTCTGCTATGGAATCTGCTAATAACATTTCGGAATCAAGTTCTTCCTTGGAAATATCATCGGAAGCACTTTCTGCTTCTGTTTCTTCCTCTTCAAAGAACTCTTCTGTATCTATCTTAGGAAGTTCTATATCATCATCGAAACTCTCATCTGAAGAGTCCTCTTGTGTTGTCTTCTCTAAAGGCTCATTATTGAATACTTCTTCCGAGTCTACTTCCTTTGTATTTTGTTCCAAGGAAGCCTTTGGTACTTCCTCTCCAGAAATTCGATCAATTTCATTCTGAAGCATTTTGTTTAAGTCTGCTACGATTTGTGTTGCTTTTTCCATTTCGTCCTCTGTCGCCTTTTCCTGCAACTCTCCCTCAGTAGGTTCCTCAACAATTTCTTCTATTTTTTCTTCTTCAGGTTCCTCAACAATTTCTTCTATTTTTTCTTCTTCAGGTTCCTCTATCATATCACTTGATGATTCAAGCTCTGGTGGGGTCCATGAATTTAATTCGCTTTCAGGGACTGCATGTTCTATAGCATGTTCCAATCCAGCTGCTACTACATCTTCCGCTGCCTTTGCTGCAGATACTACAGGAATTTCTAGTCCAACTCCTGTTACCACTCCGGCACCTTCAATCTTAGGAATACTAAAGGTACGGTTTTCCTTCAAAGCTTCTGTCTCTTCAGAAGGATCCAAAACATTCTCTTTTAAATCTTCATTCTCTGATAAGTTAAGCTCTTCTGTTGGCTGCTCTTCTACTTCCTCTGAAACATCTTTTGAAAGATACTCTTCCTTCATAAGTTCCTGAGGAGACATACCAGCATCTAGTTTTGGCGATGCCTCTTCCAGGCGATCCATAATTTGAGTAGCTTCCGAAATGGCTTTTGCCTTGGTCTGCTCAAACTTCATCTGCTCCGCTTCATCAAGGGCTGCCTTTGCAGCGGCTCTGGTCTTCTCCCAGTTTGCCATAACATCTTCTATGGTCATTTGGCCTTGGATTGGGGTTTCTCTCACTCCTGTATCAGGGAAAACAAAACTAACCTGTCCATCATGGGCCTCAGTTAAATATTCCTGGAAATTTAACTTTAATGTCTCATCTAATTTCTTATCTTCTTCCTTCTTTTCTTCCGACTCTGGAGCCTTATCCTCTTCCTGAATCTGTAGGAAAGGAAGATCTTCCACAAGGCCTTTTATGGCCTCTAAATTCTCATCAATCTCTGCAGACTCTGTTGCCTGCATAATTTCTTCAATGTTCTTTTTTATTTCTGCCTGTAAATTAATGGTATTGTACTTATCTGCAGAAACTTCTACTTCTGGGATTTGAATTGGTTTGTGCAAAATCTCGCTGGTACCAAATTCCTCCCCTGGAATAATTTCTGTAATTCCATCTTTTTTCTGCTGTATTTTTCGATACTTATCCTCCTGGTTTTTATCCAACGGATGATATAACATCTTAAGTTCTAAGGCACGCTCCACATAAGGGCCATCACCGAACCATAGAATAAGCTCATCGCATAAATCGATACATTTATCTACGACACCGGATTTATGATATAAATGTGCCAGTTCATAAGCCCATTCTTCCATAAAATCATGGGCCTTTAATTCTTCTAAAATAGAAATCAAAGTATCATTATCTGCTCCCTTGGCACGATTAATTTCGTATCGAATTACATATTTCAAACTATCGTGAGGTGCAATCTCTACAAATTCATCGTAGTATTCTGCAGCAGCTTCCAGATTTCCCATCTTTACTGCAATAATAGCCAAACGATAAATAATCATTCGACCAATAGGGGAACGTTCATGACCGATTTCCAACAAATCTTTGGCTTCTTCCAAGTCTCCACAAGCCTCAAAAAGCTCGCCTGCTTGCAACAAAATATTAACATTAGGGACTTTTTTCCAATTTTCTTCTCGTAAAAGTTCCAATGCCTCTTCTTTTTTGTCATTTTGTATTAGTTTTCGGATTTCTTCTATTTTCGCCTTGTATTCGTTTCGATCCACGTTTCCACCTCAGATGAATTCCTTATTATTACTTCAAGTGTATCATACTACTCTTCTTTTTTCTTTAAGAATTTTGGTGTCTTTGCCTTTTGACGGGCAGCTTCTTTTTCAGGATCCTTAGGAATCACTTTTAAAGTGTTTTCATCCACATGATCCATATCTATATAAGTTTCTGTATCCTCCGGCAGCTTTCGCTTTCGTAGTAAAAATCTTGAAATTCTACCGCAAATATAATAGATTACCGCAACTGTTGGAACTCCTAAAAGCATTCCCAAAAAGCCAAACAGACTTCCGCCAACTACAATAGCCAGTACTACCCAGAAGGATGAAATTCCGGTTGAATCCCCTAAAATCTTTGGTCCAATTAAATTTCCATCAATCTGCTGTAATATCAATACAAAAATCAGGAAGTAAATTCCCATTCTTGGTTCTGTTAAAAAGATAATAATAACCGTAGGAACCGCACCAATATAAGGACCAAATACAGGAATAATGTTGGTAACTCCAATAATTACAGATGTAAGAAGTGGATAAGGCATATCAATAATCTGCATTACCACATAACAAATTACACCAATAATAAAGGAATCAATAATCTTTCCTATAATAAATCCGTAGAAAATATCATTGGTCTTACGTAATACCTCCATTACAACATTTCCTGCTTTTACAGGGAATGCGCCGTAGACTATCTTCTTTGCCTGACCTTTGAACTTCTCTTTTTCAAGAAGCACATACACAGAAACAAATATAGCAATCAAGATATTAACAATAAACTTACCAACACCAAGGCCAACACTTGTTACCAGTTCAATTAACTGATTCTGATCTTCAACGTTGAAATAGCTCTTTGCCATTTCCACAACGTTATTTATACCAGTCATAATCTTTTCATCGTTTTTCGCGCCTAAAATTTGCTTTTCATAACGACCACCGGTAATTTCATTGGCCCAATCCAGTACGCCATAAATCTGTTCCATAATATGGTCTACCAAATAGGCAATGGTGTTATATAACTCTGGCAAAACTGCTACAAAGAACAGAATGATAATTCCCCAGAAAATTACAAGGGCAATAAGGGTGTTTAAAACACGTACATTTTTTCTTGTACGCTCTGGATTTTTTGTTTTCTTCATGAAAAAGGGTAAAAACTTTTTCTCGAAAAACATCATCATTGGATTCATTAAAAATGCAAATACAAATCCAATAATAATAGGGAAGAAAGCTGTAGTAACTACATCCACCCCTGCCTTTAAACCAGCATAACGTTTTACGCAGAAATAAAAGATGATAATACCTACTGCTGCGACGATGGCAACAATTGCTAATGGCAGGAATCGTCGCACCATACTTTGTGCATATTCTTTATCGTATTTGTCTTGTTTACCTTCCATGTATTTTACCTCGCAGAATATAATCTCCCTTATTTCACACCCTCATATCCCAATTACTTTTGTGCTCTATAGTAATTAATCAGACATCCTTTTTCGATGATTTCACGTTCATCATCGGTAAGTTCACCCATCTGTAAGTTGAACTCTTTTAAACTTCCATCTTTTACAACAAAAGCCTGAATGTCAGATTTCTTTTCGGAAACAGCTTTGTATACATTTGGTACAAAAATATAATCTCCGTTAGTGAAAGGAAGATCTCCATCCTCAATCAAGAAAGGAAGCATTCCCCAGTTAATAAGGTTGGAGCGATATCTCTTTGTTGCATATTCATTTGCAATGTTTGCCCATCCACCTAAAACCTTCTGGCATGATGCAGCCTGCTCACGAGCAGAACCATCACCAGGTTTTACAGCAAAGATGGTGCTACCAACACCGATATTATTTCTAGTTACATCTTCGTAAGTCTTGCGGATGGTATCCATAACGGCATGGAATTCTTCAGATACTTCACCAGGACAGGTATCTGCCTCAATGGCTTTTTGAATCTTTTGAACTTCCTTTGCACGACCTACATACTCAGGATCCTTACGGGAAAGAGTAAACTCTGCCAGTCCTAAAGGATTAGAGCGATAAGAAGATGTTTCACCTGAAGGAATCAACTCATCGGTTGTAGTTACAGGATCGTGAATCTCAGAAACAACCTTTAAAATCATATGCTCAGGCAATGGACTCATTGCTGGCCAATCCTTAATGTTTGGACCAAATTTAATTTCTTCTGAAGGATCTGCTACCCCCTTTGAATCAAAGACTCTGTTTTCATAGATTGTTTTATCAAAGAAGTATTTTGGCTTAGTAAAGTTTACATCGATTTCATCTGCACCAGTTAAATAACCCTGGTTTGCTGCAGTTGCTGCAATGGAACGGGCATCCATAAGTGCCACAGAAGAAATCTGGCCATTTTGTAATTTCGAACCTTCACGGTTAGGGAAGTTTCTTGTAGAATGACGGATGGAGAATCCATTGTTAGAAGGAGTATCTCCTGCTCCGAAACATGGTCCGCAGAATGCTGTTTTTACAATGGCACCCGTAGCCATTAAATCAGCTACAGCTCCATTTTTCACAAGTTCCATATAAATAGGTGTACTTGCCGGGTAAACAGAAAGTGTAAACTCATCTGGACCAATGGATGCGCCACGTAAAATATCAGCCGCATCTGTAATGTTTTCAAAACCACCACCGGCACAACCAGCAATGATTCCCTGATCAACATATAGTTTTCCGTTGCGAACCTTATCCTTTAAGGTAAAGTCAACCTGTCCGTCTAAAGATACAGCGGCACGCTTTTCGCAGTCATCTAAAATATCTAAAAGATTTGCCTTTAACTCTTCAATAGTATAAGTATTTGAAGGATGGAAAGGCATGGCAATCATAGGCTTAATTTCAGATAAATCAATTTCAATCATGCCATCATAGTAAGCTACATTTCCAGGTGTAAGTTCTTTGTACTCTTCTACACGACCGTGGATATCATAGAATTCACGAACCTTGTCATCTGTTTTCCAAATAGAAGAAAGACAGGTAGTCTCTGTCGTCATAACGTCAACGCCAATTCTGAAATCAACAGAAAGGTTTGCCACTCCAGGTCCTACAAACTCCATTACTTTATTTTTAACGTAACCCTTATCAAATACTTCTCCAATAATTGCAAGAGCAACGTCCTGAGGTCCAACACCCTTTCTAGGAGTTCCTGTAAGATAAATTCCTACTACCTCTGGCATATTAATATCGTAAGTACGATTTAATAACTGTTTTACAAGTTCAGGACCACCTTCACCCATAGCCATAGTACCAAGAGCACCATAGCGGGTATGAGAGTCAGATCCTAAAATCATCTTTCCACCACCAGCTAACATTTCACGGGCAAACTGGTGAATAACAGCCTGATGAGGAGGAACATAAATTCCACCATATTTCTTTGCACATGTAAGTCCAAACATATGGTCATCTTCATTAATGGTTCCACCTACTGCACATAAAGAGTTGTGGCAGTTTGTAAGAACATAAGGAATTGGGAATTTTTCAAGGCCTGACGCGCGGGCAGTCTGAATAATACCTACATAAGTAATATCATGAGAGGTTAGCTTATCAAATTTAATTTGTAACTTCTCCATATTTCCGGAAGTATTATGGTCTTTTAAAATACCATAGGCAATGGTGTTTTGCTTTGCCTCTTCCTTTGATGTTTTAACTCCACTTTTGCTTTCCACAATAGCAGTTGCATCCTGAGCATCGGCTACCAACTCAGTTCCGTTTACAAGATACATTCCTGTTTTAGAAAGTTTCATTTTCATACCTCACAATCTTTTTTCATTTTCCTTTTATATCTCAAGAATCCTTCTTCGAGAAAATAGAGAATACGCCTTTTTCCTTCTTCTCTTCTTCCTTCGAAGAATCTCCTTCTTTCCAGTTAAAGTATTCCGCATCTAAATCTGCAGAAAGAGATGCTTCTATATCTTCTTCCGAAGCACCTTTTGCTTTTTCTGACTCTGGCAATTCCAAACCGGCCTTTTCAAAGTACTCTGCATTTACCTTAATTTCAGGTTTTGCCTCAGCGTAAGTGTTTACCTGTGGAGGCAAGTCAGAAGCGGCTTCCTTTTCCTTGGCTCTTCTAATATTTTCTTCTTCTATTAAACGGGTATATTTTTGAGTATCAATGAAATCCTGTAATTGTGATTTCAACTCATACTGATTGGCCTTAACCTCTCTTCGCTTTTCC
The DNA here is from genome assembly GCA_024684155.1 of Lachnospiraceae bacterium. Classification (GTDB taxonomy): domain Bacteria; phylum Bacillota; class Clostridia; order Lachnospirales; family Lachnospiraceae; genus JAILEN01. The sequence continues at coordinate 7,467 of JAIKXK010000106.1, forward strand.
TTCATCTGAGCAAGGAGACTATCATGAAGGGCTTCAAGCTGGCCTTCTGCCAACTTCATATAATCCTGAATCTCGGATAGGGCCTGATCTGAATATATAACAGAAGCAGCATAAACATCCTCTGCCTGTTTTCTTGCATCGAAAATCATTTCATCGGTATGCTTCTGCTGTTCTCTATCTGCTTTTTCACGACTAGCGACAGTAAGCTCATGCTCATCCATCATGTCGTACATGCATTCATTTAATTCTTTTAAAAGATCCATCATCTCGGTTTTTTCAACGATGACTCTTTTCTTACTTCCATTGTATGGTTCCGCTTTGGAAAACAATACGTGAATTCGCTTTAAAACATCTTCCGTACGATCTGCTGCACCCATTTACTTCTCCTGAAAAAATCTATTTTTAGCCATTATGTTAAAGAGTATCATATTCCACAAATTGTGACAACCGCTACATTTCAGCCTTTAGGGTTCGATTCATTAAATCCCATACAGCTTCTTTTACATCCTTACCATCAAAAAGAACCTGATTTACTTCTGAAATAATAGGAAGATCTACA
>JAIKXK010000141.1 GCA_024684155.1 Lachnospiraceae bacterium
TAGTAGGCCTGCCCTTCTTTTGTGTTTTTTACGCCGTACATATCCGGATTCCAATTACAAATGGAAGATGGGTCGGCAATTTCCGCTGCATCATAAAAGCTTGATTCTTGATTATTAGATAAGGCATTTGCTATTACTTTGCTGTGGCTATGAGCACAGATTCTAGGAATGCCACGCATAACATGGATTCCGAATTTTAATCCCATATCATGGATTTTTTCTGCCAGAGGTCCAAAGCCTTTTCCACCGATTGAAGAAGGAAAACGATTCGGATCTGGTTGAAATCGAGAATATTCATCCATGGCAGCCTCAGAAAAAGGAATGTATTGGAATTCTTACCTTCTTGTACCTGCGGCAATGGCATACCATTGGATATCCACAACTACGTATTCCCATCCGTATGCAAGAAGATGTTCCTTCATGTAGGTGGCGTTTTCTATGACCTCCTGTTCAGTAACAGTGGTGTCATAATAATCATATGAGTTCCATCCCATAGGTGGTGTTTTTAAAAAGTTTTGTTTCATTTGTGATTCCTTTCCGTATGGTGGTGTCTTGTTTGACACCTAATGTATTTTCATATAATATTATTTAGTTGAAATAGGTGGGTTTTTACCTATTTATAATAGTATAAAACGGAGATAAAATCTATGAATTTAAACATCTCGGGATACACAAATTTATTGTGTTTATTAGGACATCCTGCGAAACACTCAAAATCCCCTGCCATGCACAATGAAGCCAGTTCTATTTTAGGATTGGATTATTGTTATTTAGCCTTTGATATAGAACCAAACGAAATTGAATCTGCAGTAAAAGCCTTGCGTATGTTTGGTGCAAGAGGGTTTAATTTAACCATGCCTTTTAAAGAGACGGTAATTCCTCATTTAGATGAATTATCCAAGGCTTCTTATTTATGTCAGTCAGTAAATACTGTGGTAAATGAAGATGGAAAACTTTATGGACATACCACAGATGGAATTGGCTATATGGATTCCCTTAGAGATGTTGGGTTTGACATTTGCGGTGGAAAGATGACGCTCCTTGGTGCTGGTGGTGCAGCAAAGTCTATTCTGACGCAGGCAGCACTTGATGGGGTGAAAGAAATCTCTGTCTTTAAAAGAAAAAATAAAACCTTCCAGGATACAGTGGATTTTGCAAAGAGAATCGAAGCAGAAACAAAGGCAAAGATTTTTGTCTTTGATATGGCAGATGAAGCGGAGATGAAAGAAGCCATATTGCACTCTGATTTACTTGTAAATGCCACAAACGTAGGGATGGAAGATAATCAATCTTTAGTTAAGAAAGAATTATTGCATAAAGATTTATTTGTTTCAGATATTATTTATCATCCTCCTATGACACAGCTACTATTAGATGCAAAGGAAGCAGGGGCACGATATTTAAATGGTGAATATATGCTTTTATTCCAGGGAGCAGCTGCCTTTGAACTTTGGACAGGAAAAAAGATGCCCGTAGAGGAAATAAAAAAGAGATGTTTTTCATAACATTTTAATATAGAAAGATTGCGAGGAAAAGAAGAAATGAGTTTTACTTACATTGCGAGTATGCCAACACCGGAGGAAATCAAAGAACGTTTTCCGGTATCAAAAGAATTACAGGAAATTAAGGCAAAAAGAGATAAAGAAATTGCGGATATTATTACAGGAAAAGACAATCGTTTTCTTATGATCGTAGGTCCTTGCTCTGCAGATAACGAAGATAGTGTTTGCGAATATATTAATCGCCTTGCAAAGGTTGCGGAAAGAGTACAGCATCGCGTTTATATTGTACCTAGAATCTATACCAATAAGCCACGTACTACAGGAAGTGGATACAAGGGGATTGCTTCCCAGCCAGATCCTACAGCAAAACCAGATATGGTTGAAGGGCTTATTGCAGTACGAAAAATGCATCTTCGTGCCATGGAAGAAACTTATCTTACAGCTGCGGATGAGATGTTATATCCAGAAAACTGGCCTTATGTTGATGATCTCTTGTCTTATGTTGCCATTGGAGCAAGAAGTGTGGAAGATCAGCATCATAGATTAGTAGTATCAGGATTTGATGTGGCTAGTGGTATGAAAAATCCAACCTCTGGAGATTATTCTGTAATGCTAAATTCTGTTTATGCAGCACAACATCCTCATCATTTTACCTTTGCAGGCAGTGAGGTGAAGACTTCAGGAAATCCTTTGGCTCATACTATTTTAAGAGGTGCGGTTTCAAAGCATGGAAACACCACACAAAACTATCACTATGAGGACTTAATTCGTCTTCACAATATGTATGAGGAAATGGATCTTGTAAATCCGGCTTGTATTGTAGATGCAAACCATTCAAATTCAAATAAACAGTTTAAAGAGC
>JAIKXK010000211.1 GCA_024684155.1 Lachnospiraceae bacterium
GCTTTGCATAACGAAGATACTGCATCAAAAACAAGAAATCCCCATTTTCTTCTAGCGTCTCATCAAACAAAAGGTGTTTCGACTGAATGATTTGGCGGCGGAACATTTTATTTTGCAGATATCCCTGATAGTGATATTGATAAAACAGTCTGCACTGCATATCTTCCCCACTCATCATTCTTGGAACAGTTTCTGGCGTCTCGTACAGGCACTCTCCATCTTCTTCTATGTTGTATCCACAAATTGAAAGATGACTTCCTGCAATTCCTTTTATTAAGTATTCTAAGTAATCCGGTTCTAATTCATCTTTCGCAGAGACAAAGGTTACAAACTCTCCCTTTACTTCCTTTAAAGCCTTATTTCTGGCAGAAATATCCTCCGCTCCTACAGAAATAATTTCTATGTCCTTTAGAGTCTGGTTTTCTAGAATTTTTTTATTTTCTCCAAATAAAATAACTGATATCATAAATGCCTCATACGCTTCAGACCTATCGGTCTTTTTCGTCTTTAAAAAAATCTGGATTACTTGTATAAGTCACACCAAAAAATCCATATTGTATCAATTTATTACGCAAAATTCTTTGTTCTTCTGTTGGTGCCTCAAAAGGAATATGCATCATTTTTCTTGCCAATTTTCTAAGTTTATGTTTTCTATACAAAAACCAATGCTCTGAACTAAGCATTTTTCGAAACATACGAAAAGTAGAAAACATCATATCATCATAGCAAGTTTTTCTTAATTCTGGCTTTTCTTTTAACAATTTTCCCATTTTTAGAAATGCTTCTATTTCTGTGGTTTCTTTATCTGTTGCTACATTCTTTTGATGTTCTCTTTGTTCTCCCATGGCAGAACTTTCACGCAAACAATAATGATATTCCCTGCTATTTGAAAAAGCTACCTTTCGACAATGCATTAGATAGGAAACCTGAAACAACCGATCCTCATTATAAAAAACACTCTCATCGAATTTTAAATTGTATTTTCTAATAAGATCCGCTGAAAACATTTTATTCCAAATAAATCCCTGGTAGAATTCGATTTGAAATAGACGTTCTATCATTTCCTCATTTGTATAAAACAGTGGTTCAAAAGGATGTTCAAACACTACTTTTCCATGGTGGATTGTGTCATACAGGCAGGCCGACATATCCACCCCCTCTTGTTCTATGGATTGTAATAAGGTTTGCAAATAAGAATCATTGACATCATCATCTGCATCCATAAATACTACATACTTTCCCGTAACCTTTTCTAAGCCCTTATTTCTCGCAGCAGAAGGCCCCGGTTTTTCACAAGTTACCAGCGTAATTCTTGTATCATCCAAGAATTGTTCTACTATGGCCTTACTCTCATCCAAAGAATTATTATCGCATATGATCAATTCCCAATCTGACATGTTTTGTTTTTGTACATTTTGAATTGTCTTTGCAATGTATTTTTCACCGTTATACAACGGAATTACCACGGATATTTTTGTCATTCCTCACCTAATTCTAGATATTCTTTCCAAAAATCAATTCCAGTATATTCTGGCTTCATGGCTTCCCACTCATCCATAATTTTATCATAATTTTTTCTAAGCATTGATGTCACTTTAAAATAACGGCAAACATCCTTCCATGCTCTTGTATAACTTTTTTCTGTTACATATCCCATATTCTTGGTTTCATCATAATAAAAAAGTCGTTTTGCAGAAAATGGAAGTCCAATATCTTCCGAACCAACCACACGAATTTTTCTAACACTTGGCAAAAGCCATAATAATAATCCCCACAGGAAAAGGAACTTACTTTTTATGTTTCCAACTCTTTTGTTGTGTAAATCTTTTAACTCCACCCCGGCATCTTCTAATGAAACATAAACATTATTAAATTTTGCCAATTCTTCATGTTTTTTCACCGGTTCCAAATCCATAAAATATCTGGGCCCTTTGCAAAAATCTTCAAATGCTTCAAAACAGACCTCAACATCTAAATAGCGATAACGCATAACGGCTCCAATTGCTCTATTTCGAAGATTTGTGATAACACTCTTTACCGGATAGCGTCTTTCTTTCGGTGCCATTCCAATTAAAACATTACGTAAATCATAATATGTCATTCGAACAGGAGCCTTGTTGATTCCCTGTGGATGCCAAACACAAATACCATTCAATAGAATAGTTCCATTTTTTTTATTTCTCGTTCCATATTCTACGTCATCATAATGAATAAACATCGGTATTGGCAGTCCCTGACTTTTAATGACAGGAACAGGAATCACACTATACCACCAGCCACTATAATCGATTGGATTTTCCTCTTCATTGGCGGCAACAGCTTCACGGGTTTTCATATTCCAGCTTTTGTTATAAAACCAAAGATCTGGTCCCCTCCATTCTGCTCCTGCCTCAAACTGGCGATATCGTTTATCCAAAGGGAACATCTCACCTCCAACCATGGCTCCTTTATGTTCCTCTTTCATATAACTTAGGAATAAATAGGTTCTCTTTAAAACCTCCGTATACAGTTCTATATCATCATCCATTAGAATCATATGACTAATATTATTCTTTGGATTTTCATAAACAGCTTCAATTATGGTACGAGTAAATCCGCCTGCTCCACCAGCATTTTTATTTGGATACAGGTGCACTTTATCATGTTCGAACATAGATGGCTCGACACTTTGTCCATTGTCAGAAATAAACACTTCTACTTTATTATGTAAAACAGAATCCTCTTTGTCTATTTCCTCTAATACACTATTTACATTTCTCCTTAAAAAATCCTCTCTTTTAAACGTGCAAATACCTAGTCCAAGATATGGCACCTGTGTAGGTTCTTTTACAGTAAAATAATATCCTCCTGACAGTTTGCATTCTTCTTTCGCTTTAATGGAAACAAAAATAATTCCTTCATCAGGTTGTTCTAAAAAGGAAACCTCATACCCCTTTTCATTTTTCTTTATCTTTACATCTATTACTCTGGTTTCGCATGTAATAAATTGATCCACCTCTTCAGGTGTTTGTATACGTCCAGAAAATAAACTTTTTCTATCAGCAGTTCCAACACAATGGTAGGCCTGTATCTCACATTCACCTGAAACATTTATCTGAAGCGCTACATCATCTACAACTGTATACTTCTTCCACTTTCCAATAGAAAAGGCA
>JAIKXK010000240.1 GCA_024684155.1 Lachnospiraceae bacterium
GAACCCTGGTATGGACGATGCGATCGCGTGGGATTCAATCAGAAACTAGAAGAACGTGAATATGGAAATACATTATCTGCCAATGAAGAGTTTAAAGGCGGATACGAAATGAAGTTCAAATAAAAGATGATGATAAAAAAATAGCACCAACCGGGACTGGTTGGTGTTTTTTTTCAAGGGGAGAGTAATATGAAAAAAATTTCTATACATCAAATGAAGCGATTGTTGTGTAGTTTAGGGGTGCTTCATTTGATGAGTTTAATATAACAAGAGATTGTGAAGAAAAAATTGAATTTTTGTGAAGTTTTTGTGAAAAGAAAATTAACAAATTATTAAGCCAAAGAGGACCTTGGAAAATTCTAAGGACTTTTTGGCTTTTTTAAACTGGAGGTTTAGTACGTATTATGATTTTTTGTGATATTGTTAATATAGAAAGAAGGGCGTATGATATCGGGAAATATTTATTTTCTATTAATTTTCTTTAGATTATTCATCCAATATATGTTGGATGTCTAGGAGTCTCTAGGAGTCTTTTTGGTGTCCCATAATTGATACATAAAACTGTTTACAATAGGATTTGTAAAGTGATATTATGTAATACATTCCTCAGAGGCAGGGGTGCCGAGTGTGATTTGATCTCAGGAATGCGTAACTTGTTGATTTGGTTTTGTTAGGAGGTTTTATATGAATTATTTATTTGATTACCCTGTAATTAATACTGAAGCAGCTGGACAGCGAATTCGCGAGCTTAGAATGCAGAACCATTTGACGGTAGAGGGAGTAGCGGATAGCCTGGGACTTGAATCGGTGCAGGCCATTTATAAGTGGCAGCGAGGTGAGAGCCTTCCTTCCGTGGATAATCTTTATGCGTTAAGTAAGTTACTAGGGACGACAATCGAATACATTCTCGAAGGAGATCATAGTAGAGAGTACGAGGACGACGAACAGTCGTCCTCTTGTCATATATGGAAATATTTTTCTTTCTTTAAACCAGGGGTTTATAGTGAAAAACTTTCTACTTGCTAAAATGATATTAGTAAGAATTAGAAAGGGGATTTGAATGATAGAAAACGAAAATAAATCAAAGAAAAAATCAATTGACGAGGTAGAAGAAAGTGGAAGGAAAGCCGCAGAGGCAGCTCCAAAGAGAAGTCCCAGAGATAATAAGGTTAGCGAAGATGAGTTGTGGGAGTTTATCAAAGAGGATGGAGAGATGCCTTTTGAGGATATAGAAGATGATAGATTACCATTTTCTTTTGATAACAAAGAAGGATACAAGGAATCCCGGGTGCGACGTATGGAAAGCTACAGAAAAAAACGTCTGGAGTATCAGATTCAGGAATGGTTAAAGCATACATCTTTTTCGGAGTTTTATGTTGCAATAGAAGCACGTGTTATGGGACAGAAAAACTTAAGAATTGTTTTGGGAAATGTTTACAACTATTTATATAACGTTGCGAATAATCTTCCTGTTCGAAATAACATGATTTTAAGTGCACCATCTGGATGTGGAAAGACAGAAACTTACCGGGCATTAAGAGATTACTTCAAAGAAGAAATTCCAAAGCTGAAAATCCATATTTGTGATGTGTCTCAAGTTACGGTAACAGGGTTCCGTGGAAATGAACCAAGCACCATTCTTTTACCTTTTTTAAAAAAAGGTGGAATGCAAAATGCTGAAGAGGATACTTTTGGTATTGTGTTTATGGATGAGTTTGACAAGAAACTTATGCCTATTTATTCAAGTTCAGGAGACAACGTAAACCGCGAAGTACAGGCGAATCTTTTGACCATTATAGAAGGCGGAATTTTCACCTCCAAAGAAGGAAATGTAAATACGGAAAAGCTTATGTTTGTGGGACTTGGTTCCTTTGATGAATTTAGAGAAAACACAGAACAGAGTGAAAATCCTATTGGTCTTGGAAAGCTTGATGAATGGGAAAAGTGCAGTGAACAAAAGGATCACTATCGATCAATAGATAGAGAAAGTATGGTCGAGGCCGGAGGATCCAATGAGTTAATTGGTCGATTCCCCTACATAGTAAGCTATGATCGTCTTGAAGAAGATGCTATAAGACGAATTATTTTGAAGTCAGCTTCTGAAGTCGAAAAGTGCTTTGATTTAAAGAAACTAGTGCTTAAAGAAGGTATGATGGACTATTTAATAAAGCAGGCGAATTCAAAATTTGGATGTCGTCAAATTGAAAACACCATTCGTAATATTGTGTTGGAAAACTATACGGATGCTTTGTTTAAAAAGGAAGAGAACAAGGAACTAACTATTTATCTTGATGGACCGGATAAGGTTCGAACACGTTGGACAAGGATTAAGGAGGATGAGGAGGAATTTGCGTAAGTTTGTTTTTCTATAAATTGATATATGGTAAACTTTCATTAGTAAAGAATTTCACGAAGAAGTATAATGAGTGAGATGAATTTATGGTAATGAGGGTTATTTATGAAAAACGAGTATAAAACCAAGTCGAGAAATTTAATTATAGAATATTTAAAAGCACATTCTGATGAGCGTTTTACAGCAAGGAATATCGTAGAGGCTTTGTCAAAGGATGAGGCCTCAGTAAATCGCTCTACGATTTATAGAAATCTTGAGAGATTAAGCCAGGAAGGAAAACTGGTAAAGTACAAAGAAACTGATGTAGCTGCAACCTGCTATCAGTTTTCGGAAGGTCATGAAGCATGTCATACTCATATGCATGCCCAGTGCGAGATGTGTGGAAAGATTTTTCATTTGAAAAATGATGTCTTTAAGAGTGCTTCAAAGAAACTTCAGTCTGAGTATGGACTTGATATTGATTATGGAAAGACTGTAATTATGGGAGTTTGCAGTGATTGTAAAGAGAAGAAAGTGTCTGGTGAGAGCCAGGGAAAGTAGAAAGAGGTTAGTTTTTTAAGTCATAATGATTAGATTCTATGAGTAGTAGGAGCATGATAAAAATTATTATTTTAAGATTCAGTGGTAAGAATACCGACTGGATCTTTTTTGGTTAGATAAGATTAACAAATAGGAAATGGAATTATAGATCCTTAGTTTTGATATAAAATGCAACAAAGTTGCAAATTCTATTGACATATAGATGTGACATACTTATAATAAATTGCGACACTGTTGCAAATAGTGTTTTATGGGGAGAAGTTACTATATAACAAACATAGAAAGGCTGGTAGATTATGTCAAAACGTGAAGTCCCTATAGTGGTAATTACTGGATACTTAGGATCTGGAAAAACTACTTTGATGCAGAATATTTTAAAGCAGGAAGAACGAAAAATTGCTTTAATTGTAAACGATATGGGAAGTATTAATATTGATGCTTCTATTTTAAACAAAACAGGAAACCAGGTGACTCAGGTGGAAATGGTAGAGATGCAAAATGGTTGTATTTGTTGCACTCTTAGAGATGAGTTTATGACAGAAATTGAGCGCCTTTCGGAAGATGGAAGTATTGAGGCAATTTTTGTGGAGGCATCAGGAATTAGTGAACCATCCTCTATTGCAGGAGCCTTTGTAAATTATGAGGAGATGACACCGGAAACAAGAGTTTATTTAAAGTCTGTAGTGTCAGTTGTAGATGTAGATCGCATTTATCGCGAGTTTTTACATGAGCTTTCTGAGGAAGAGGATTATGAGGACGGTGATGTCATTAATCTCATTATGGACCAGATAGAGTTTTGCAATTTGATGATTTTAAATAAAACGGATCTTTTGAGTGGGGAGCAGTTAGAAGAAGTTAAAACAGGACTTCGAAATATTCAGCAAAAAGCAGAAATGATTCCATGCGTAAACGGAGAAGTTGATCTGGACTTAATTTTAAATAGAGAAGATTTTGACTTTGATGAGGTAGAAGCTGCCAGCGCAGTGCAACAGGCTCTAAATAATTGTGAACATGATGACAAGGAAGCCTGTGTGGATGAGTATGGAATTTCTTCCTTTGTATTTGAAGAAAAGCGCCCATTTAATAGACGCTCTTTCAATTCCTTTGTGGAAGATTACCCTGAAGTATTAATCCGCTCCAAAGGTTATATTTGGTTTTCAGATGATTGGAAACACATCCAGCTTTTTGAGCAGGCAGGAAGAAATGCTTCCATTACAGAACTTTCTGAATGGATCTCAGCCTGGCCAAAAGAACAGCTTGATCCTGTTATAAGTGACTTCCCAGATATTACAGATGACTGGGATGAAACTTATGGAGACCGCTGCAATCAGGTAGTCTTTATTGGAAAAGGCTATGAGAAAGCAGAAATTGTAGATTGCTTATATGAGTGTATCGAAGATTAGTATTTATAGTTTTAGTGAGCTTATCAAAGATTAATTGTATTTATAATTCGAGTAAATTTATTTCCATATTCCATTCTAAAATAAATTTACTTTTCCATTTCTCTAGCGCGCTGTAGCATGTCACGAGCTTTGGCTTGTAATGCAGCGCGCTCTTCTTGTGACATCTCCGCTACGTTTTCTAATTCTTTTAATATTTCTCTGGTATCTTCACCGGATTTTTGTCTCATGTATTCCATAAATAAATCTGTAATCATAGCTGTTAAGATAGCAAATACTATGAGGGAATAAATGGAAAGAATAATTGTTATAATTCTTGGAATCCAAAGGGTGGCGCACTGATCGCCGAATCCAATGGTTGTTACTGCAGTAAAGCAATACCAGATACTGTCTCCCAGGGTGGTGATGGTGGGTTCCGTTTTCCAGATCAAAAATGCTGAGGCGAAAAATGTAATTAAAAATCCCCATAAGATACGGTGTGCACCTGTAGTTTTTAAAATCTGAAACATTAATTTTCTACTTTTTCTCATATGATTCTCCTTGTGAAAGAAAGTGGGTTTTCTTATATATTGTTTTGTTTAGAGTTTTATTTGTTTAAAACTCGAATTTTCCTGAATTAGATTATTCTAGCTTGTGTACGATTTCATATAAATATATAGGTATTGTATCACAACTTGCTTTAAAACAGAGAAACTAGAGATATAACTGGGCTGAAAAGGAGATTTTAAATGGGAAAACTACCGCTTTGAGATACGAACCGGGCTGAAAAGGAGATTTAAAGGGAGAAAACAACAGACTTCAGAGTCGAACCGGGCTGAAAATAAGAAAAGCAAGTCAGAAAACCCGGTAGGCCGGCGAAAGTAAGATAAAAAAGTAAAATAGAAACGGCCTACCGGGTTTTCTGGGGTAAAAGTCGAGGAAAAAGCCCGGTTGGAGAGATAATAGAAAGAAAAAGCCCGGTTGAAGGAAATAATAGTAGGAAAAAGCGAAATCTGGATCCCAACTTGCCTAAAAAAACAGGAAATTAGAGGGAAATAGTAGATTTAAGGAGTGAAAACCACAGCCTTCAGATACGAACCGGGCTGAAAATAAGAAAAGCAAGTCAGAAAACCCGGTAGGCCGGCGAAAGTAAGATAAAAAAGTAAAATAGAAACGGCCTACCGGGTTTTCTGGGGTAAAAGTCGAAGAAAAAGCCCGGCCGGGAGAGATAATAGAAAAGAAAAAGCCCGGTCGAAGGAGATAATAGAAGGGAAAATACCTGGTCGGAGAAAAAAATAGTAGGAAAAAGCGAAATCTGGATCCTAACTTGCCTTTAAAAACATGAAATTAGAGGGAAATAGTAGATTTAAGGAGAAAAAACTACAGCTTTGAGATACGAACCGGGCTGAAAATAAGAAAAGCAAGTCAGAAAACCCGGTAGGCCTGCGAAAGTAAGACGAAAAAGTAAAATAGAAACGTCCTACCGGGTTTTCTGGGGTAAAAGTCGAAGAAAAAGCCCGGTCGGAAGAAATAATAGAAGGAATAACCCCGGTCGAAAGGAAATAAACTTAATTAAGTCGGAAAAGAAACTAAATATAGAAAAGAAACTGTATCTCTCCCTGAAATTCGCTATAATAACAAAAGAGTTGAATTGACAATTATTAGATAAAGAAGGAAAAGATATGAAGACATTATATTTTACAAGACATGGAGAAACTATTTGGAATGTTGAAAATAAAATTTGTGGAGCTACAGATATTGCATTGACGGAACATGGTCACAAGCAGGCGATAGAACTTGGAAAAAGGATCAAAGAAGAAGAAATTCATATTGATGAAATTTTATATTCTCCTTTAATGAGAGCAAAGGATACTGCAGCTCATATTTCGGAAGAAACCGGAATTCCAATGAGAGCAGAACTAAGACTGAAAGAACAAAATTTTGGGCGATTTGAGTCTACTCCTAGAAATGGAGAAGAGTTTTTAGTGTCAAAGAGAAATTTTGTGGATTCTTATGAGGG
>JAIKXK010000246.1 GCA_024684155.1 Lachnospiraceae bacterium
TGGTAATACGTTACTTCGTGAGGGTGTAGATTATCGCATTGTGTCCGGAGGCACTGCCACCAATGTAGGAAATGTGAATTTGACCATTGAGGGACTGGGAAATTATACCGGAACAAAGACAGTATCGTGGTCGCTGCAAAAAGCAACCTATAGGGGAACGAAGACGGCTTCATCAACAGTAACTGAAAATAGTGTAGTTACAAATCATGAGGTTTCATTGCCGGAGATCCCTTCCGGTGCTACCTATGGAACCGTAAATTGGACGGCGGACTGGATTTCCGATGCGCGGGTGGTGAATCATACGCTTAGGATTTCCGGAGAAAGCCCTGCGGCGGGAACCCAATGCGTAGTGACCGTGCCTGTGGTGAATGCTCTGAGCTATTCAAACTATAACATTACAGTGACAATTTCCACGGTTGCAGCAGAAATAAATGAGCCGGATCCTACGGAACCGACGCCTACAGAACCTACAGAACCAGCAGATCCGACACCGACAGAACCTACAGAACCGGAACCCACCAATCCGGAACCCATAAATCCGCAACCTACGAACCCGTCGACAGAGGAACCAACCATTCCGAATCCGGGGAATACTGAGATAGAGAAACCTGCGGAGCCGTCGAATTCTTCGACAGCGGAGACTGCTGGACCGACAAATTCTACAACAGAAGATGTGCCGACTTCGACTGAAATTCAGAAAAAGAAGAGCCCTATCAAGGTTACGGCAAAAAAACTCACGGTAAAAGCTTCGAAATTGAAAAAGAAGGCACAAAAATATGATGTGAAAAAGTGTTTTTCTGTTAAGAATAACAAGGGTAAGGTTACCTTTAAAAAGAAAAGTGGAAACAAGAAAATTACAATTACCAAGAGCGGAAAAGTGAAAGTGAAAAAGGGCCTGAAAAAAGGAACTTATAAAGTTAAAATTCAAGTTACAGATAATGGGAATAAATCTTACAAAAAAACCACAAAAACCGTAACATTAAAAATAAGGGTGAAATAGATTCATAATACTGAAAGATGAGGGCAAGACCTTGAGAAAACTAAATTTTCGTAGGAAGCTTTTTATTATATTATCCATTATCTGGATGATTATAATTTTTAGTTTTTCTGCGCGTACTTCTGTAGAGTCAACAAATGATAGCATGACGATAGGTATGACAATTGGAAAATATTTTGTCTCCGGTTTTACAGAGATGTCGGCGGATGAACAATATGCGATCGCTGAGAAAATGGAATTCCCAATCCGAAAGAGTGCCCATGGCCTGGAATATGCAATGCTAGGATTTTTGCTTACGGGAGCCTTTTATACATGCACCTGGAAGAAAAAGAATTTCTTTTATCCGTGGATACTTGCTGTCGTCTATGCATCTTCTGATGAATTCCATCAGTTATTTGTCCCTGGTCGAAGTGGACAGATAAGAGATGTCTGCATCGATGCGGCAGGAGCACTTGTAGGAGTGGTGATCGGAATCTTGGTTTGGGGGAAGATGTTGATGCCTAATTCGATATGTTACAAAGACTCTATTAGATAGACTATAAATATTTAAAAGCGTACTCCGGTGCCTTTTGGGCCCGGGGTATTTTTTTATTTGGTGAAACACTTAGAAAAATCTTATTCTAAACTTATTCGTTTAAAAGTTTACAAACAAGTTATTGATATTTTGAAAAGTTGAGAGTATAATAGTTTACAAACAAGTTGTTAATAGCGAGTGGTATTAGTATGGATTATAGAATTTTAGATGACATGAATACCTTGATTGAGGTTCGTGGAATAACAAAAGAAGAATTAGCCGAATCTATAGGAGTTTCCCGGATGTCAGTGAATAACTGGCTCGAAGAAAAGAAAGCTATGCGTGAGAATAATATAGGAAGATTTTATGAATACGCATTTAATATTGGGTTTCGCTTAAACCGTCTTAAAAATCAGTTATATATAGAGGAAAACCGTGATAAGAGCCAGGTACTTTTATTTCATGGTGCGAAAACTTTTATCGATGGAAGTATTCGTTTGGATGCCTCAAAGCAAAATAATGATTTTGGTCCGGGATTCTATTGCGGTGACAATATTGAACAGTCAGTAATGTTTGTGGCATCATATCCGGAGTCCTCCTTGTATATGCTAAAGTTTAATAGTAAAAATTTAAAATATAAGGAATTTTTTGTAGATCAGGAATGGATGCTGACGGTTGCTTATTTTAGAGGAAGGCTGGATGGTTATAAAGATACTGATTTGGTACAAAATATTATTTCAAACATAGAGAAGTTAGATTATATAATTGCACCTATTGCGGATAATCGCATGTTTGAACTTATCGACCAGTTTATAGATGGTGAAATTACAGATTTACAGTGTCAGCATTGCTTGTCAGCGACTGATTTAGGAAAGCAATATGTGTTTTTATCTGAAAAAGCACTTCGGCAAGTGGAAATATTAGAGCGTTGTTATTTAAGTCAAGGTGAGAAGGCTTATTATCTTAATCGTAAAAGTGAGGATTATGAAATTGCTAGAGATAAGGTGAAGCTTGCTCGAAAGCAGTATAGAAATCAGGGACACTATATAGAGGAAATTATAAAGTAAAATATAGATTCATATTTTATATAGAAGAAATTATAAAGTAATATATAGGTTTATATTGTATACGGAAGATATTAATGGAGGATCTCATGCGAAAAATAGATAATTATGGTCGTAAAATGTGTAGTTTACAGGCCAAGGTTTTTGCACAATCAAAAGAAGAAGTATCCTGCAGCTCTAGAATTTTTCTCCGAAGATTTATGTATTCCTATGTTGCAAAACGAATGGACAAGGATGGTTTTTTGTTTGGATCAGATTCGTCCTCTGATATTTTAATAGAAATAGAAGATGAGTTTGGAACCTCTGATTATGGACGAGAAAAATTTGATGAAGAGGAATTATACTGGATTGGATATGTCTATCGATATTGGGCATATACAAGAGAGATTCCCAGCAAGCAAATTTATCACATTATAAAACCAGAGGAATTACGAACATTTTATCTTCCTTATCATTCTCTGGATACGGAAGTTGTTGTTGAGAGAATTCTAGAGGCGAAAGGTCGCACGGAAGAAGAGGAATTCCATAGGGCTGTGGAGATTATGCGACAGGTGCGAGCAAAAAGGGCGGAGAAGAATTGTATGGGAAACACCAGAAGAAATTGATAAGGCATTGGCATGGAGATTCTGTGAAATTCGACGTAGAAGATTTACTGAAGGAGAAAAGGGAAAGTAGCGTACTACGTTTAAATCGTGTTATAATATGGATAATATTTTAGCTATAAATTAATAAAATAGATGATTTTAGATAATATATTATCTATAAAGGAGAGACACATGGCGCGAAGATTTGTATGGGAAACACCAGAAGAAATTGATAAGGCATTGGCAGGGAGATTCCGCGAAATACGACGTAGAAGAAAAATATCCCAGCAGGAACTAAGTAATACAAGTGGAGTTAGCTACGGTTCTATAAAGAGATTTGAAAGTACGGGAAATATATCGCTTTCCTCCTTGACGAAGCTTGCGCTCGCTTTGGGACTTGAAAATGAAATACGCTCACTTTTCACTGAGGTACCATACCTAAGTATTGAGGAGGTTATCCGTGGCAATAAATAATTTAGAGGTTTATTATCATAATAAACATGTGGGAACATTAGCGGATGGCAAGAATAAATTAGTAGCTTTCTCATATACACAGGAGTGGCTAGAAAGTGGATTCCCTATAAGTCCATTTTCGCTTCCGCTGGAAACAAAGGTGTTTTTGCCATCAAATTATAATTTTGATGGTTTGTTTGGAGTATTTGCAGATAGTCTTCCTGATGCATGGGGAAGATTATTGATTGACCGGATGTTAAAAAAGCAAGGCATATCAGATATATCGGTGATCGAAAGATTAGCTATTGTAGGAGAGAATGGTACCGGTGCACTATGTTATCGCCCTGGTATAGAAATAAAGTCTAATATTGAAAGAAAAGCTAACATGACGATTGATGAGTTGGCAGAAGCTTGTCGACTTATTATAGATGGCAAAGACGAAAATGTTTTAGATGAAATCTATCACAGAGCTGGTTCAAGCGGTGGAACCAGACCAAAGGTTAATCTAGAGGAAGATGGAAAAGTATGGCTCCTTAAATTCCCTTCACACGATGATCCAAAAGAAATTGGTAAGATGGAATATGAGTACATGATGTGTGCGAAAGCATGTGGAATTAAGGTTCCAAATGTGAAACTTTTTCCATCGAAAAAGAATATAGGCTATTTTGCAAGTGAGAGATTTGATAAGACTGGAGACAATCGAAAACATATACTTACTGCTTCCGCAATATTAGAGACAGATTATCGCGTACCAAGTTTGTCCTATGAAACTCTTCTAAAACTTGTAAGTGTTATTTCTATGAATGATAAAAAAGAAATAGAGAATATGTATCGATTAATGTGTTTTAATGTTTTTTCTCATAATAGAGATGACCACGGAAAAGTTTTTCTTTTTCTTATGATGAAAATAAGGATCTTTGGACAATGACTCCTGCATATGATTTAACATATAGCGATACATATTATGGTGAACACACGACTACCATAAATGGCAAGGGCGATAATATTACGAAAGAGGATTTGCTATTTGTAGGAAAACAAGCGGGACTAAATTGTGCCAGAGCAAAAAATATCATTGATGAAATAGAGGAGATTGTCCGTCATAATTTAAAAGGATATTTGTCGTAGAAATACCAATCCGTCCACATAACAGTTTTGCTAATAATATTTGTTGTTACTCATTGATTCAATAATGAAATATTCTGGTGTTTGTGTTAGAATGACTTTTAGTTTTAGAAAGGAAGTTCTTATGGCTGTAGAGAAAATTACAAGTTTTACAATTAATCATAATATCTTAGAACCTGGCTTTTATATTTCACGAATTGATGGAGATATTACTACCTATGATATTCGTACCAGAAAACCTAATGCAGGAGACTATATGTCAAATCTCACCATGCATTCTGTAGAGCATATGGTAGCAACTTATATGCGAAATTCAGAAATCAAGGATGACGTGATTTACTTTGGACCTATGGGATGTCAGACTGGTTTTTATCTTTTGATTCGAAATCAGGATCCAATCAAGGTATTTGAAGTATACAAAAAAGTTCTAAAGCAGATTATCGACCATGAAGGTGATGTCTTTGGTAAGTCTGCAATCGAATGTGGAAACTTTGAAAACCTTGATATCAATGAGGCAAAGAAGGAAGCAGCAAAAGATTTACAGATTTTAAACAACTTCACCAACATGGAGTTTACTTATCCCGAATAAGTAGGGCCTATTTGGATTAGTAGAAATGATATCTAGAAAATAATAGGAGAAAAACTTTTTGTATTGGTGGGGTAAATAATACGAAAAGAGGATATTAAAATGTTTGGAATTATTGGTGCAATGCAGGTTGAAATCGAAGGCTTGAAAAAGTCTATGACAGATATGTCAGAAGAAGAGATTTCAGGAGTTACTTTTACAAAGGGAAAGTTATCAGGACAGGACGTTGTAGTTGCGGTATGTGGTGTTGGTAAAGTATTTGCTGCTATTTGTACAGAGGCTATGATTTTGCATTTCCATGTAGATCATGTCATTAACATTGGTGTTGCAGGATCTGTCACAGATAAACTTAAGGTATTAGATGTTGCTGTAGCTGAATCTGTAGTACAGCATGACATGAATACCACTGCTATTGGAGATCCTTTGGGACTTATTTCCGGTATCAATAAAATCAATTTAAAAGCTGACGCAAACTTGAACAAAGCAATTTGCGATACCATGGATGAGTTAAGCGTTCATCACGAAGTAGGTACTTTAGCTTCTGGAGATTTATTTGTAGATTCACCAGAACAAAGAGAAAAAATTCATGAGCGTTTTGATGCATTAGCTGCAGATATGGAAGGCGCCAGTATCGGACAGGTTTGTTACGTAAATAAAGTACCTTTCTCCATCATCCGTTCTATCTCTGATGCAGAAGGAAGTGCTATGGACTTCTCTGAATTCTGTGAAAAGGCAGCAGAGATTTCTATCAAGGTAGTAATCGGAGCATTGCAAAGAGCGTAAGAGTATAAGTATCACGGAATCGAAAGACTATTAGTGTCGTGGGACCCGTAAGAGTATAAGTATCACGGACTCGAAAGGCTATTAGTGTCGTGGGGCCCGTAAGATTTAGTAATAATATTAGCTTGGAAATGAAAATGGTTCAGAAGGAATTATCCTTTTGAACCATTTTTTTAATAGGATTATGAGAACTTCAAGTTATTTTAAATGATAATCGAAGCTTTTTGATAATGCTATAAAGGATAGCGTTCTTTATAGAGTCAGCATTCGCACTGCCCAGATAATAGTTAGGTGCACTGGGTAGAACAGATAGAAAAACCACTTGTTGATGTTTCGTCCTTTTTTTCCATGATAAAAAAACATCAGTGGAATTACTAAAATCGCAGGAAGCTCAGATGGAATTAAGAGAACAAGTACTGCAACCGTAGCTCCCATCATAACAAAGTAAGGAGCTTTAAATCTTTTTGCCAAATAGCAGGCGAAGATGGCTAGCGTTCCTACACTGTTATAGTCGGTCTCTAGGGTTTCGGCCACTGCACTTAATCCAACGACAACTACCACAAGGCTAATTATTTTAAGTGAAAGAAATCCACTATAAAGTTTGCCTTCTTCTCTTGCCAGGAGAATTTTATTATCGCAATAATTCATAATAGTCTCGCACAACCATATCATTAAAAATCCAAGCGTCAACGTAAAGAATACGTTTTGTGAATGAAATTCCAAAAATGTAGTAGTGGACAATGTGGCAGGAACATTGCTTTGATTAAATGCTAAGTCAAAGGGAATTTCTGAAATAGCAGAAAAGAGAAGCATTCTTTGAAAATACTTTGCCCGATTATGAGTGTAGTAAAATCCTTCCACCATTAAAAAAATAAAAATTGGAAAAGCAAATCTTCCAATATGTCGCATCATTGCATATAGATTCCACAGAAACCCCAAATTTTCTGCGTCATAATTAAAACTTAGGTATTGACCTAAATAAGCAGCGCCGATGTGGTCAATTAGCATAGTAACGATAGCAATCCATTTTAACAGGGCACCAGTTACTTCAAATCTATTTTCGTTCATAGAATAACCTTCTTTTGCAAGTAATCTGAGGGATAAAATACTATGAGCCCCTCTTTTGAAAGTGAGTTTGTATATATATTATGAGACTCTCTTTGGTATGAAAGTTTGTATAAATATTATAAGCCCCTCTTTAAAAAGTGAGTTTTTATAAATATATAATTTCTCCTCGGCTACTTATTCTACAGTATTTTGGATGATATGCCAATGATATGTCAGAGAATGGATGAACGTAAAAATCCACGGTTGCTGGACTATCCTAATATTGCTTATGGGTACAATATACAGGAGGGACAACCGTGGAATTTTATGGGAAGAATTGGTTGGTAATGTCATTTATTCATCATCGGAGTCATCTGAATCATCATCCGAGTCATCATCGGAGTCATCCGAATCATCATCGGAGTCATCCGAATCATCGTCATCATCATCATCCGAATCTTCTGTATCATCATCAGAGTCATCCTCTGAATCAGGAAGTTTGATGGAAATTGCTTTTTCTGTTCCATAAATCTTTATCTTTTTGCTTCCCATCTTAATTTCCTTGTATGGAGCTACTGTAACTTTGTAAGTAGTTCCGTCAGATAAATCATTGAAGGAATAAGATTTTTTCGTAGTGGTAACGCTATCGGAATCATCGCTATCCTCAGTATCCACGATAGAAACAAGGTAACCGGAAGCACCATTAACCTTTGACCACTTTACACTTAAAGAAGACTCGTCATAACTTGAACATGTAAGTGAAGAAGTCTTATCGGGAGAAGTAAAAATCTTTAAAACAGAAGAATACTTTCCGTAAGTCTTTTTGCTACTCTTCTTATAAAAAGCACGAATCTTTACATAGTAAGTTTTGTTTGCAGATAAATTTTTCCCTGAAGCTTTCTTTATGGTGTACTTCAGTGTAGAAGCTTTAGAGATGGATTTTGCTTTCTTAAACCCAGAACTCTTATTGGTAGAAGTATAAATTTCATATCCAGAAGCATTCTTTGGCTTCTTCCAGGAAATTGAAATTGTTTTTGCAGTAGCGTCGGTTTCTTTTACGGAAGAAACTTTGCCAGGGGTTTTTGTACCTGCTGAAGTGGTAATTGAAGGAGCTACCAAACCTCCTACTAAAAACAGACACAAAAATAGAGTTAGAATTCTTTTCTTTGATCCTCTCATATCATTCTCCTCTCATCGATATTAAATGTACTTAAAGAATACACTTTTATAACCAAAAAGAGAATCGTCGAAATAGATAAAAAATGAGGTGATTTTTTGTAAGGTAGGGGGTCGAAAAATGGGGTGTATGAAGGATGCTGGGATATAAATGTGAAGGAGGAAGTAAATGCTGACTCAAGTTAAAATAAGGGAAGGCTATACAGTTAAGAAAAGTATAATTCTATGATTTTATTTACTTCTCTATGAGTTAGAGGATAATCCTTTGTCTCAAAAGTATTAATTAAATGTATTGAGGGATAAATTCCGTTGTTGATATAATCCCTTTGCTTTTCGACAGCTCTGGATGAATATTGAATATTGTCCATAAGCCCGTTATGTTCCCAATATTTAATTGTTCGCATAGGAGAATCCATAAATGTAAAATCAGGATAAACAATAGTACCGTTTAATTCTAAGGGATATTCGTATCGAAAAGGAATCCCGTAATCATAGAGGGTGTCGGCGATTAATACTTCTGACTTAGAGCGCACATTGATTCCGGATTTTGTCTCATGGATTTTTCGCTCCGGGTGATATGGATTTGGCTCAAATGGCGCTTCCATCCATGAAAGCATTTGATCAAAACTCTCGCGGTAATACTCTTTAAGCAAGATGGGGTAATCATTGGTTTTATGTAATAACTGTTTGAATGAATGGAAATTTTTGTCTCTTTGATGCAAGTATTGATCTATAAATGATATCTTTTCTTGAACATCTCGTAGAAGAAGTTCTTTGTATTCTCTTTGAATTAGTTGCTGTGCTTTTGGACGATTGGAATGAGGAAGAAAATTTCGTTTTCCATTTTTATCTATATACCATTTATAAAAGTCCCCGTTTTTATTACTTCTAAATATTCCTTTTGGAAGTGCTTTTATTTCTGCTTTTAATAGTTGTTCACGAGTCTTTAATTGAGAACTGATTTCGTTGATATAATCGAGATCTACATTTAGCAAATCGTCGATGTACTTAGACATTATATTATTTTTTTTATTCATACATACTCCTTTGTTAATTGAATTTGATGGAAAGTGATTTGGATACGATTGATTTGATGGGAACTTGATATAGGTGGGATTGATTTAATGGGAACTTGATTTAAGTAGGGTTGATTTAATGGGAATTTGATATAGGTAGGATTGATTTAATGGGAACTAGATTTGGGTAGGATTGTTTTAATGGT